>JBFWWA010000379.1:0-5446 GCA_050246455.1 Planctomycetaceae bacterium | reverse complement strand
ACCAATCTCGCTCCTTTTCAGAGAGTCTACACTCTCCTCAGAGCGCCCACCAATCGTGGGTAAGTCCAGAATGTGACATCGAACACCATGTCCTCAGTTAAACACGTAATCAATCCACTCCATTTCTTCATGCTAACCGCGACGTTCAGCAGCCATCGCCAGTTGCCGATACGATTGGCATCTCCGGGATGCACGGCCCGATTGTGTTCCAAAGTGGATCAGAGCGCTGCATGAGCACATCCATACCAAAGGACAGCAAAGACGTCGCTAAACGAATCAAATACGAACTCCACATGTTTGATTGGCTTGCGAAAGATCTAATCGCAATTGTTCACGGCGGTGCGGCATCACCTTCGAATGTTCAATACTCCGGAACCGCCATTTCGGACGAAGAGGCGGCAGCACTGTTGGAATCGTTTCTGCTTCACGCGCGCGTCCTTTACTCGTTCTTCTGCGTTCCCGCCAAGTATCAAGATGACTTGATTGCAAGTGATTGGGTCCGACAATGGTCACCACTGCCAACCCCTTATCTCGATAGCAACCGAACTCGGCTCAATAAGGCACTCGCACACTTATCCCTGAAGCGTGCGGAATACGAGATACAGGGCAAGCAATGGAATATTACCGACATCCAGTCAGAAATTTACCCACTGATTGCTAAATTCAAAAACGAGCTACCGCCGCCAAAGAATACCTGGTTCTAGCGATCACACAATTTGCATCCTCACTGCTTATCGGAACGGCGGCAGTTTCTCTTCAGTAGCCACGGACTTTAGCTGAGTTGGGCGGCAAGCTTCGTGACTTCCAATGCAGGATTTGTGACCTTGTCCCCAACTTTGATCCACCTGGAACGTGATTTGTCCACGATCGCAACGCTCGTCCTATGCCCCGTCCGCTGTCGCCATCGCCTCGGCCTTCACCCTTAAGTGAGGCCGAGCGAGGGCAGAAGCGGATGGGGCAAGCTCCGTCTGCAGAGCCTGAGCTGAGGTCGCAAACTCACTCGGTGTGCGATTACCCAACGCGCTGTGCGGACGTTCTCGATTGTACTCACGGCGCCAAGTTTCCAACTTATGCTGCGCATCCTCGAGCGACAGGAACCAATGCTGATTCAGGCATTCCTGACGCAGTCTCCCGTTGAACGATTCGATCAACGCGTTGTCCGTTGGCTTCCCGGGACGACTGAAGTCCAGCTTCACTCCGTTCCAGTATGCCCACAGATCCAACGATCGCGAGATGAACTCCGGCCCATTGTCCACGCGGATCGTCTGGGGTACTCCGCGCGATCTCGCCACGCCTTCGAGGACTTGGACCACATGGTCTCCGGTCAAGCGCTGTCCCAGCTATCGAACAGCTGATCCGCCATGAAGTCCATCGACCAGCTCTCGTTGGTACGGGTCGCTCGTGGCCGTTCTACACGGACCTGGCAGCTCCGATTACGCCGCGGCCGCTTGCGACGCATCTGCAGCCCTTCCTCCTTATAGATCCGGTAGACCAGTTTGCGGTTCACCTTCCAACCCTCCCGGCGGAGCAACGTGTGCAGACGCGGATACCCGTAATGCACACGACTGGTAGCCAGCTCCCGTAACCGAATCCGCAGCTCGGCCCGATCGTCTCGAACGCTCTGGTAGCGGTGGCTCGATCGCGAAAAGCCCACAGCCCGGCAAGCCCGACGCTCGCTCACCTCGTAGGCCGCCCGCAGCTTACGCGCCACCTCGCGACGACGAACGGGCCTCAATACTTTCCCGAGACGACGTCCTGAAGCATCTTCTTGTCCAGGCTCAAATCGGCCACCAGTTGCTTCAACTTCCGGTTCTCTTCCTCGAGCTGCTTCAACCGACGCAGCTCGGCAACGCCGAGACCAGCGTACTTCTTCTTCCAGCGATAGAACGATTGCTCCGAAATTCCCATTTTGCGCGTAATCTCCGCGACGGGCGTTCCGGAATCATGCTGCCGCAACGCAAACGCAATCTGCTCTTCCGTGTACCGCTTCCGCTTCATCCCAATGGTCCTCCTCAAAATGTAAGGTATCCAAAATCCTCACATCCCGCATGGACCAAGAATCGGGTTTAAGGTCAATCTTGAGTGACATTCGGAATGGCACCGCGGCCAACAATACCTATCGGCGAGGCAAGGGCATCCCCGAACTTTCAATTGACGGATGGATCGTGCCGCCGAAGTTCGACGATTCCACAAAAAACCTGATCTGGGGAATCAAAGGATCGGACAATTCCGGCAACGAATTCGCAAATTATGACACGAGGATTCTGGGCCGGGGTGGCGCGATGACCGTCAAGCTCGTCACAGACCCGACGTCGATGAACTCGCAGATCCCCACAGTCAAAGGACTGCTCTCGGGATTCCAGTTCAAGTCGGGTCAGAAATACGCCGAGTGGCGATCCGGCGACAAGATCGCGAAGTACGGGCTGACCAGCCTCATTACCGGCGGGGTCACGGCCGCGGCGGCGAAGTCCGGCTTTCTCCAAAAGTTCGGGAAATTTCTGATCGCGGGTTTGATTGCCGTCGGCGCCGCGTTCAAAGCACTCTTTAGCGGCAAGAAACGCGAATCTCAAGACAAGAAGTGAGCATGTACGATTCGCTGACGACCGGGGAACAGATTCTGGTCGTTCTCGTCATCCTATACGTCGCCGAATGCGCCTGCTGGTTGCCGCGCACCGCCATCTGCTTTTCGGGGCGAGGGCGGCGGTACCGCGAGCTCCAAGCCATGACGTTTCTCGAAAACGCGCACGGCGGAATCGTCTTCATGGATCCCTGGCCGTTCGCCATGCCGTTCGTTTGCGAGGAATGGCCGGTTGCGCTGACCCGGCATGGACTGCATTTCCGACGTCCGAATCAACGCCTGAGCGATGTTTCAGGTTCGGAGACCGAGTCGCCGCTCGCCTATGACGCGATCCACTCAATTGAGCAACGGGACGCGAATGTCGTCGTGAATCAGTGTCGCTCAATTCGCTGCGCATCGACGGAGTCAGCCCGCGAACTGTCGCTTTGGCTGAGGATTCTAACGGTAGGTGCGGAATCCGCCCACGACGAGGCAATCGACAATCGGCTTTTTAAGATGACCGACACGGGCGCGATCCGTGTACGGCTGGCTGCGCTCCGGCGGGAAACGCACAGCGTGCGCATTGTCAGCGCTGTTTTTTTTGGACTCGTTTTCGGAATCGGGACGTTGTGCCTGTATTTGCCACACAGAGTCACGGGGCTCATCTGGGTTTGTGCAGCCGGTTTGCTTGCCCTCTGGCTGTTTGTCATCCGGTCATTCTCGATCGCTCACAAAAGGCTTTATCCCGAAGGCGGCCGCGAGCATCGTCGACAAATGGCGATGATGCTGCTTTCGCCGGTCGCTGCGATGCGGGCTCCGGCGCTACTTTCCAGAAATCTACTGTCAGGGTTCCATCCGCTGGCGGCCGCGTCGGTCCTCTGCCCTGAAATCGCTTTCCGTGATCTTGCCCGGAGAGCGCTGCTGAAACTGCGATACGATGTTGCAGCGCAGGCTGGGAATAATCGTTGTGGGCAAGACGACACAGCGGCCTCGTTTGACGGAAGACTCTTGCGCCATCTGGAAAGGGTCGTCATCCAGGCCGGAATCGACGTCTCGGAATTGCTCGAGGCTCCTTCACCCGATCTGGGCGCGAAGTCCTACTGTCCTCGCTGCCATGCGCAATTCATCTTTGCCGAGGGTCCTTGCTTGGAATGTGGAGGGATTGCGGCAAGGGAGTTTGTCCGAACCCCGCGTGGGGGCCGACCGCAAAGCAGCAAGGTTTGACGTATTGACGGACGTCTGGCGGTATGGATCGTTGATTGATCACCGATCAATGTGCAATTGGCATTCCTTCACGTCGTTCCGCGGGCTGTTGACAAGCGGGCTCACGGGATGAATCGTGAGCGGCTCAGGCTTGAAGGGTACGAAGAACGCTTCGAGCGCGGCAGTGTTCTTCTGGCCTAGATTTAGCAACCAGCTCGTCGTGACTTCTGCGGCGTAGCGAGGTTTACGCACGGATTACTCTAGTGCCTTGACCAAACCATAATCATTGCTATATTGCCATTTGACCATGAAGACAAAAGAACAATACGAAGCGCGGGCGAAAATCGCCAAAGCCCTCTCCCATCCCAGCCGGTTGATGATCGTCGAATTGCTTCAACGCAAAGAACTCTGCGTTCAAGACCTGACAGAAGCAGTTGGCGACGATCAATCCACCGTTTCGAAACATCTAACAATCCTCAAGGAGGCGGGACTGATTTCCCATCGCAAAGAGGGAACGAGCAATTTCTATCGAGTGACCTGCAACTGTCTGGACGGCTTTTTTTGCTGTCTTGAAGACATGCTCAAAGCGGATGTCTGCAAACGCCAAAACGCATTAGGGACAAAGCGTCAATGAGGAAATATGTCGCTGAGGCGATTGGGACGTTTGCTCTCGTCTTCGCAGGCACAGGAGCCATCGTTATCAACGATGTTTCCCGTGGGGCCATCACTCATGTCGGAATCGCTCTGACGTTCGGCCTTATCGTGATGGCGATGATTTACGCTTTGGGTGAAATCTCCGGTGCTCACCTCAATCCAGCGGTGACTATCGGGTTTCTAACAGCACGTTGTTTTTCCCCAGCATCTGCCATTCCGTACATCATTGCTCAGCTTGTCGGGGCATTTGCGGCAAGCGGCTTGTTGCGAGTGCTGTTTCTGGATCATCCCACACTTGGTTCTACTCTCCCGGCTGGACCTTGGTGGCAGTCATTCATCTTGGAAGTCGTTCTCACATTCCTGTTGATGTTCGTAATTCTCAACGTTTCAACCGGAGCAAAAGAGAAAGGCATCATGGCGGGAGCGGCCATTGGTGCAACTGTCGGCCTAGAGGCCATGTTCGCAGGTCCGATTTGTGGAGCTTCCATGAATCCCGCTCGTTCACTCGCTCCGGCTCTAGTGAGTGGCAACCTTCGTGATGTTTGGATTTACATCGTCGCCACGATTCTCGGGGCGGTGTTGGCTGTCGGTGCATTTCGGTTTGTGCAATCACCAGAGACAGCAACATGAAACGAGTCTTGGTCCTTTGTACTGGTAATTCATGCCGCTCCCAAATGGCGGAAGCGTTTTGGAATTCATTGGGACATGGAAGGTGGCGGGCGGAATCAGCCGGGTCGAAACCCTCCGGATATGTCCACCCTCTTGCGATTCGAGCGATGCAGGAAAACGACATCAACATTTCCGAGAACAAGAGTAAGTCGTTAGAACAGTTTCGAGGCAAGCCATTCGATCTTGTCGTGACTGTGTGCGACAACGCCAAGGAATCATGTCCCGTCTTTCATGGAGCGAAGCAGACTCTCCATTGGCCGTTCGATGATCCGGCCGATGCTGTCGGAACAGATGATGAAAAGATGACGGTGTTTCGCAGAGTTCGAGATGAAATCCGAAATCGCAGTGAGAGCTATCTCAAGG
>JBFWWA010000378.1:0-5460 GCA_050246455.1 Planctomycetaceae bacterium | reverse complement strand
GGAGGACCCAGCCGTAGCTGACGGCTTTGTTGTCCCACTGCGACGTCCGGTCCGTGCCGAGAATCTGGCCCCGGTCGGTAAACCGCCAACCGTCGTCGCTGTCGGCGAATCGAATTCGGTATCCCGACTGATCGCTGCGGTTGCAGGTGTACGTCATGTAATAACGGGGTCCGTGCTTAAAGACGCAGGGGCGGGTCGAGGTCGACATCGAATCGAGATCGAGCGCGACGTTGTTGCTCGGCCGCTCCCAGGTGAAGCCGTCCAGGCTGCGCGCGAACTTCATGAAGTAGCGCTTCTTTTCGGCAACGATGTGCGTGTAGATCATCCGCCATTCGTTCTCGTCCTGCCAGACGAACTGCGTCCCCACTCCGGCCGCGTCATCGCCGTCGGCTTTCAAGGTCTGTCGCCGCTTTTCCCAGGAGAGTCCCCCATCGCGCGAGACTGCGACGCCGGCGCTCGATCCTTTCCCGGGAAACGGACCTTCCGCATGCGCCGCATAATACATCCGCAGATCCCCCGCGCCGGGATCGACGACGCACGGCATGAAGACGGCGGACGAATCGAACGTTCCTTTCTCGCCCGGAGTGAAGCAGGGGCCTTCCGATTCCGCGGTCTTCTCCCACTCGCGGTCGAAATCGGCCCAGCAGATGTGGTAGCCCCCGGCGCAGTTCGAGGTGTACCACATCCGGTACCCTTCGCCGTGCGGAAGGGCGCAACACATCCCGACGTGCAGAGATCGCTGCGGAAACTGAATCTGCGGAAACAGAAGCTGCTTGATCCTCTCCACCGCCGGCGGACGCAGAGGCTTATCGGGATCGAGCGCGCGGGCGGGCTCTTTCGCCGGTTTCGACGGTGCACATCCCAGAATGAGAAGAGTGCAGACGAGAACGAATCGCACGTTCGAACAAACTCCCCACGCAGAGTCGTTCAAGCCACGAGCTGCTCCACGGCCGGCTACCGGCGCGCCAGCCTTTTCAGAACTTCGACACCCCGCTCGAGCGTTCGATCTTCCGCGGCGTACGAAATCCGGAAATGGGAATCGCGCTGACTGAAAACATTTCCCGGAATGATCAGCAGATCGTTCCGGATGGCCTCCGCCACGAACTCGCTGGCGGTTCCCCACGGCGCCTTCACGAAAAGATAGAACGCCCCGCCGGCATCTCCAATCTCGAAATCGCTTTTCAGTTCCTTCACCATGAAGTCCCGCTTTCTGCGGTACTCGTCGACGCGGTCGGAAATGTCGTAGTCGAGAGCGGCAACCCCCGCCCACTGCACCGGATGCGGCGCGCAGACGAACGTGAACTGCTGCAGCTTGATCATCTGCTGGATGACGTGTTCCGGCCCGTGCGCGAAGCCGAGCCGCCAGCCGGTCATCGAGTGAGACTTGCTGAACCCGTCAATGACGATCGTCTGGTCGTTGTAACTCGCCGGACTTTCAAACGGTCGGTCATAGCTGAACGAACGGTAGATGTCATCGCTGAGCAGCGGCACGTCGCGCTCCGCTGCCAGCTTCGCGAGCCCCTGGATTTCTTCAGACGTGGCGACCCGCCCCGTCGGATTGCAGGGGCTGTTGAAAGTAATCGCCTTCGTGCGTGGCGTGATTGCAGCGCGCACCTTGTCGAGATCGATCCGGAAATCGGGATAGGTATCGATGATGACCGGCGTCCCCCCCGCGAGCGTGGTGAGATGCTTGTACATCACGAAATACGGGTCGAAGAAAATCACTTCGTCGCCGGGATTCACGAGCACCGAAAGAGTCAGCATCAACCCGCCGCTCGTTCCGCTGGTGATGAAAACCTTGCGATCGCTGTGGCCGAACTCCGCGTTGACTTGTGCCTGCAGCCGCTCCAGCAGCGGGGCGATCCCCTGTGTCTGGCTGTAAGCATTCCGCCCCTCCGCCACCGCCTTGTTCATCGCCTGCTTGATGACGTCGGGCGTGTCGAAGTGCGGTTGCCCGATGCTCAGGTTGATCGGGTCTTTCATTTTCGCGGCAAGATCGAACACCTTCCGGATTCCGGAAGCGTCGATTCGATGCATGCGGTCGGCAATCCAGCGTTCACTCATCGTCAGGTCCATTCGGTCAATGCGGTCGAATCCGGTTTCAGGCTTTGATTCTCGATGATCCGAATCGATTCCGCCAGCACAACGCAGCGAAAACGTTCGGGAAGAAGGGGGCGCAATCGATGGCGCGCGAGCCAAGACCAGCAGGGACACCGCTAGATCTTCAGCAGCACATCCGAAAACGGGGCGTCGCTCTGACTGAGCGCTTCGAGCACCCTCGCCATCGTAAGAATGGCATCGCACGCGGGAAACGTCTCGCCGAACCAGAGCCGCCCGCTCGATCCGCAACCAAGCGCCGCGCGCTTCTCGGCAATTGTGCGCGACATCTCTTCCCGTCGGCTCCCCCCCTCCACGCAGAGGCCGCCGGCCGACTCGACAATCGGCCCGAGTTCCGGCAAGGCGGCACTTTCCACCGCGATCGTTCCGCCGGGCTGCGCGGCGAGGACCACCCGCAGAACGAGCCTGGAAATCTGAACCGCGGGAAGGAATCGACCGTGCTCATCGAAGAACGCGCTCGTCTGCCCGTCATCGCCGATTAACACCCCGAGATCCGTACCCGCGCTTCGGACTCCTTCCGCCATACGGACGATGTCCGGATCGCGAGGATCGTTGAGATCCCGGCTCCGCTCCGGCACTGCGACCGGAATCAGACGGCAGGGCAGGTTCGCAAACGTCCGTTCCACCGAGCGCCGCACGAGCCGCGAAGAACATCCGAACGCAATCTTGAGGGGCCGAAGTGCGTGAAAGTGTTTCCAGAGACTTGCTTCGTACGGAATGAATGCCTGGAACGATCGATGCGGACCGGCATGCCTCGTCTGCCGGCCGACGGATGCCTGCTGTCGCGCTTCCAGCCGGTCGAGTTCGCCCCCGCGCGAGAACGGAATCGCGCCGCGGCCCACGAAATCGAGGCCGGTCCACGACGGTTCATAGCCCGCTCCGGTCACGATGACACCGGCGGACGCCTGCAGATGATCGACCGTAAACCACAGGCAGGGTTTCGTCGTGAGTGCGATATCGAGGACCTGGCAACCCATGCGCCGCAGCGCCGCCGTCACTCCGGTGACAATATCGGGAGACGACGGACGCTCGTCATATCCCACGACGATCGAGGGACGCTGCGCGCGAGTTGAACGGTCTCCCTCGGTCCCCTCGCAGGAGAGTGAATCATCCCAGAGCATTCCTGCAAGCGCCGTCGCAATCGCGCCGCTCCTGGCGCGCGTCAGTTCGTTGCGATGAACGCCGCGCACACCTTCGTCCGTAAACAACGACTTTCGCTCGATCGGCTTCGCGCCGTTGTCGGTCAGTTCGACAATCTGCGCCGGAATCTGTCCGACTTCCGCGCGATACGGGCAGTCGCGGCAAGCCGGGTAAAACGCCGCCAGTCGACCCAGATGCACCGCGCGGGAAATGGGATGCGTCTCGCCGGGGCAGACGTACAGTTTACTTTCGGCGAGAAGGGGCATGCGATCGCTCGCGTTCCCGATGCGGGTGTGGTGTAATTCCTGCAGATACCGACGGTTGCACCGGTCGGTCGGCGGCGTTTGTACGCGAACACGATCAGACGGGTCAATCCGAGTCCCCACGGCAAAAGACCATGCGCGCGACCGAGTTTCTGAAATCCCCGGAAAAGGAGCCGATCGCCCCCGTTGTCGCCATCTTCGGCGAGGACCGCTGGCTGAAATCGGCTTCCCGAAGGCTCGTGCAGAAAGTCGTCCTCGGCGACGACGACGAAGCGGGACCGACCCGGTTCACCGGCAAAGACGCCGACTTCAAAGCGGTCTGTGACGAGCTGCTGACCGTCTCGATGTGGAGCCCGAAGCGGCTTGTCGTCATCGAGGACGCCGATGAATTCGTCAGCAAGTTCCGTGCGGAGCTCGAGAAGTACGTCAAGAAGCCGGCGAAGAAATCGGTCCTCGTGCTCGATGTCAAAACCTGGCCGAAAACCACACGGCTCGCGAAGATGGTCGCGGAGTCCGGACTCGGAATTGATTGCCAGGCCTTGAACGGACCGGAGCTCGGCGCGTGGCTGCAGTCGCTCGCACGCGACGAATTCGGGAAGACATTCCGCAAGGATGCGCTCGCGCTCATCGTCGAGCTGGCCGGTTCCGAGTTGGGGTTGCTCGAACAGGAAGTCGCGAAGCTGGCATCGTTTGCGGGCGATCGGGCCGAGATCACAGCGGAGGACGTCCGGACGCTCGTCGGCGGATGGTCGGCTGAAACAACATTCGCAATGACGCGCGAGCTGCAATCAGGCCGGCTGGGGGAGGCCCTCTCTCATCTCGATAAGCTCCTCGCATCGGGCGAAGCGCCGCAGAAGATCCTCGGCGGAATCCACTTCGTTTACCGGCGGCTGATTCGCGCGGCCGAAGCGGCGCGCGGCTCGTCGAACCTGCAGCAGGCGCTCCGGCAGTCCGGCGTCTTTCCGGGGGAAGTCGCAGTTTCGGAGCGGTATCTGCGCGCACTCGGAAGAAGCCGCGTCGACGATTTCTGCAGACTGCTCCTCGAAGCGGACGGCAATCTCAAAGGGAACAGCCGCGTTCCGGAACGGATCCAGCTCGAGCAGCTGCTGACCGCGCTCAGCGGAAAAGTGTGACCGAGCCGATCGACGCCTCGGTCAGTTCGCGTCCCCCGCGAAAACCTCGGCTGGGACGTTCGCCCCGTCGGCGGACGCGATCACAACATTCGATCCCGGGCGCTGGAACGGCACCCGCACGTATCCGAGTGCGACAGCTTGCTCGATCCCATGCGAGTACGCCGATGACGTCACCGCGCCGATCTCCTTCCCCTCCGGAGAGAGCACCTTGCTCCCCACTTGCGGGACGCTCGCCGTTTCAAGTTTGAGGCCGCGCAGCTCGCGGTTCGCGTGACCGAGCGCGTCGATCCGCGCGACCGGCTCCTGCCCGAGATAGCAGCCTTTGGTGAACGAGATGGCCTTCGAGGTGCGCGACACTTCCTGCGCGAGATTGTCGTCGCTGATGTCCGGCCCATACCACGGAAACAGCGCTTCAATGCGGAGCGCCTCGAACACTTCCGATCCCGCGGGCTTCGCGCCGACATTCCGCAATGATTCCCAGACCGAACCAAGCGCGTTTCGCGCGGTGGAAATCAGGTAGCCCGGCTGACGGGTGAAATCGAAACGCCGGATGGAAACGGCTGCCCCCGCAATCGCCCCGTCGAGATGTCCGCACGGCGGAAGGCTCGCGGCATCGATCGCGAACTCCGAAAGAATCGCAGCCGAATTCGGTCCGCAGAGAGAGAGCTCCCCCCATTCGCTCGTTCGGTCGTGAAGCTGCACGTCTTCGTTGATGATGTAGCGTTCGAGGTGCGGCTGCAGCCGCTCTTCTGCACCCGGCACGCTGTCCATCACGATCGAATCGGCCCCGGCAAAGACAAGAACAT
>JBFWWA010000377.1:0-5466 GCA_050246455.1 Planctomycetaceae bacterium | reverse complement strand
GGACATTCCTGTCATAGATCACCGCCGAGCCGGTTTCACTCTGATTGAAATGCTGGTGTCGGCCGCGCTTACGATCATCATCATGCTGATGTTCGCACAGGTGTATCAGGTCGCCGGCGAATCGGTCGCCAAGCAGAAGGGAATTGCCGAGAACGACCAGCGTTCACGGATGCTCACTACGATAATCCAGAACGACCTCAGGAGTCGCAGTTTCAAAGTCATAACGCCGTTCCTGCCCGGCGAAACAAACGTCATAAACCGTCGCGGTCGCGGATATTTTTATTACTCAGAAAACGATCCGATTAACGACGCCGACGACATCCTGCAATTCACGGTTGAACTGAGTGGGGACAGTGAACCTCTGACCGGTCGTGCGACCAGAATCGGTGCGACTACCGACGTACATCAGCCGGAAGCGGACGATGGACGCATCGTCTTTCCGGCCGGCGTCCCAGAACTGGAGGAGAATCGCACCGGGGCATCGCTTGCCGCGGAAGTTTCTTATTTCCTGCGTCGAGGAAATCTCTACCGCCGGGTCCTACTCCTACGCCAGCCGCTTGAGCTGTCCACTAATGCAGGACCTGACGGTGCACGGGTGCAACCGGAAGATAGCACGCTGCCGATACCGAATCCCTTAATTACGGGACCCTATGCAGACAGCTTCTGGGAGCTTTTCGACTATTCCGCACACCATTATGCGATCGACAATCATCCGCTGTTCCATGGCGTTACGAGCTTGACGAATGATGGCTCGGTCACGTTCCCGCTCGCATTTCCCTATTATCGATTCGGACATGATCATCTTTCGGGCAACCCAAGGGAGTTCGTCACTGCTGGTGGCGCCGATTTCATCGGGCGGTTTACGCACGAAGAGACTTCCCATGCCGCCTTCGACTATCCGGGATCGGGCGCAAGTTCACCGATGGCCGCAGGCACGCCCCTAACATACGATTCCTCACTTGGAGTCGTTGCGGAGTTTGTGAACGGATCACGGCGTGGTGATGACATCCTCATGAGCAACGTGCACAGCTTTGACGTCAAATTGTGGGACCGCGAATACGACGAGGATGCGAACAATAACGATATACTCGATAGCGGCGAGGACTTGAATCGGAACGGCGTGCTGGATACGCCTCCTGCTGGTGCGCCGCCTCGGTCTGCCGGGGCGTTCGCGGACGTCGGTCATGCGGCAGCGGCTGGAACCTTTAGGCATGCGGCCAATCAGCTCCCCAATTACGGACCAAACGCGCCAGACAACCGGGTTTTCGACACTTGGCATCCCGGAGTGGATTTTGATGACGACAACGGTGATTTGGATCCGGCGAATGGAACTCCAGATCCACCACCGTTTCGACCAATTGCCCCACCCTGGACGCCGTTAACGCCGTACAACGTCGGTGACGTCGTCGAACCAGTTCCGCCAAACGGGTTTTACTATCGTTGCGTCACCGCGGGTACTAGCGGCGGTCCCGGGCCGGATTCACCGCTCTATCCCGGGAACTTTGAGCCTTTCCAGGAAGGCAGTCTGGGAACTGAAGTGACTTGGGTCATCGAGGCACATATTCCCGCCATCCAGATCACAATTCGTTTTTACGATGTCTCCAGCAACCAGATGCGGCAGTTGACGCTCGTTCAATCGCTGACTGGTGCGAATTAGCGTAGAGCCACGAAGAAAAATCTACGGAGTGTTCCGTCTGACGAAGAAACGGAACCCGCCGAATTCGAAAACCGCGTTCGAGAATACAAAACGAGATTTCCTGTGCCGGTCGGGCCACGGCCGTCAATCACAGGAGTGGAAGCCATGAAACGCATCTCTCAAAAACTTCGCCGCAAGAGTCTCCGCGGCTCGGTCTCCGTCCGAGCGAATCGCCGTCGTCATTCGACCGCCGCAGCGGTCGGCGACGATCGTCGCGGAACGATCATTGTGATCGTCCTCGCGCTGCTCGGCGCGCTCTCGCTGATGGGCTTCCTGATCTACTCGATCGCCGCGGAAGATGAAGTCTCCGCCGAGTACTTCGCCGACGCCGGCAAGGTGACCGATCCCGGTATCGATCCGAACTCGTTCTTCAATTTCACGCTCCGTCAGATCATTCTCGGGGCCGACTTCAACGAAAAGCAGAGCGCGCTCTGGGGAGGCCGGCACTCGCTGCTTCCCACAATGCTCGGCCGCGACTTCGCGCCGTATTCCGGCGAAGGCGTGAACCTGGTCTGGAGCGGCACCGGCCCGGTTGTCGACCGCGACTTCAATGGCGCGGACGACGGTGCGCCTGCCAGCAACCTCCTCGCCATCAATCTTTCCGCCGCGGCGCGCGGCGGCCTGCTCGACTTGAACGACCTCAACAACGACGGCACAACCGGCGATTTCTATCCGGAACCCGATGCCGACTACACCGCTCCCGATATCAACAGCTCGTTCATCGCCTACGATGCACTGGTCCCCAGCGGAACGGCGGATCCGGTCCGAGTGATCAAGCCGTCGTACCATGTGCCGCAGATTCTGCGCGGCGTCGTCACCCCGGACCAGTGGTATAACGATGTTGCGACCGCAGGCCGCGTGCTGCATCCCCATAAGGAGCACATGGCATTCCCGACCGATTGGAACAACGGGGATCCGGCTCCGACGAAGCGGCGATTCGTCAGCGATCTTTATCCCGATGTCGACGCCGGCGTCACGCTGCACAACTTCCCGTTTCCGGGGGACCTGGGTGTGGATCTGGCACCGGGTGTGGTCGGCATTGACGATGACGGTGCCAACGGCATCGACGACGCGGGAGAGATCGGCTATCCGGGATCGGACGATGGTCCTCCGGTTGGTGCGGAAGGGGTCTGGGCCGCAAGCAGCAACATCAACTACGGGGCCGACCCGGACGGCGACGGCATCTACGACGGATTCTGGATCGACCTCGACTTTCCAATCATGGAAATTCCAGCGACCGGAACGAAGTTCATCGCTATGGCGGCCATCAGCATCAAAGACGCGGATGCGCTCCTCAACCTCAATGTGCACGGAAACGCCGAAGGAGACTGGGCACTCGACGCGGGGACCTCGCAGTTCGCCGGGCCGTCTCAGTTCCTGTCTCGCTCCAACCAGGGCGCAGGTCCCTGGGAAGTGAACCCGGAATGGGCGCTCAATGCGCGCCCCGTGGCGGCCGGGCCCGATTTTGCCGGCCCGCAAGCAGACCTCGATACCGCGCTGGAGCAGTACCGCCTTCTGTTTCGCAATTCCGCATCGCGCCTGCCGCCGGCCAATAACCCGACGAACAATCTTCAGACGGGCGACTACGAACTCGCGAACATGGACCTGTGGCGGCTCAAGCACGGCGGTGCGCAGATTGTCGACCCCGGAGCCGGCGTCGCTCTCGATCCCGCGAGTATTCAGCAGGGCTACCCGGGCTTGTGGGGTGAACAATCGAATCTGCTCACCGGTCCCAGCGGTGTCATTCTGAGCGGACGAGGGACTACGAATCCCACGAACGGACCAGCTCCCGGCTTCACCGTGGCGAGCGGCTCGACGAACCCTGACGACAACCACAACGGGACCGACGCCGTCGGACAGTACGACGAAGGAGGCCAGTGGATCTACGGCGCGACCGTCGACAAGTACACGCCGTTCGTCTACCCGGTCGATTACTTCGGCGGCGGCCGCACCACGGACAGCTCGGGGACGAACTACGGCCGGCAGCGCGAAATGGCGGTCGAAGGAAATCACACCTGGCCGGTGCACCGAAAATACAAGGCGAATCCGAAAGTTGGCCTGTTCTACGCACCGGGCGCCACACTGCCGATCTTCAACAAGATGATGCCGGCCGCTGCACCGACGACGCTCATCAACGAGCCGTCGGAAACGGTCGTCACTCCGAATGCCGTCGGTCTGCTGGGGACCATCCAGAAGGCGGACGCCATCTTCGGGCCGGATGAGCTCATCGGCCATCTTCCCGACAGCATCTTCAAGACGAAGCTCAATTCCCCGGGCCGCGCCGCGAAGCTCGCTTCGTTCAATTTCGTCGGCAATGATCGTGCCGCTGAGATTCGAAAAAGATTCACTTCACAAAGCTGGGACCTGAAATCGTTCGGCAAGAACTTCACGCCGCTTGCCGGAAACGCGGGCCGGCTGTGGGAATTCAACGCCGATACTGACGCAGATTCCCTGGGTGAGTTCCCGCCGCTGTTCGGCAACCCGACGCCGGTGGCTGCAAACCTGCAACCATTCCGCGCTGAAGTTCGGGACCTTCTCACGCTCGAGCCTGGCGACCGCCTCCGTAAGATTCAAAGATTGCTAAGCGTCAACGGAATTCTCGACCGAACTCCGAACGCGAACGGCACTCCAAATCCGAACGGCCGTTTGCGATTCCGCCCGTTGATGCACCATCCGACGAACCTCGCGGCGACTCCGGTGGCCGCGCAGCCGACGATCACAACGCCCGAACAACTCACGGGAGACCTGGCGCAGCAGGAATGGCTCGCGCGCTACGACCGCCAGCGCATGGCCCGCGACATCTACGTCCTTCTCTATACGTTGGGGGGTGCCAACGACGGGCAAGACTACGCGACAACCGCGGGGGATACGCTTTACCCGGGCAAACAGCGTGAAGAGATGGCGCAGTTCGCCGTGAACGTGGTCGACGCCCTCGATCCCGACGATGTCATCACGCAGTTTGTTTACGACAGGGACCTCTCGGACGGTTGGGACCTGGCGGACGAGTACCGTTACGACGACAGCGGAACTCCGGCCGTCAACACGGAACGGGGAATTGTCTTCGGTGTCGAGCGGCAGATCCTCGCGCTCAATGAGGCGATGGTACTTCTCTGCAAACGCGTTCTCGACAGCAGCATGATGCCGATGGATCATACGGCGACTCAATACAACGATACCGAACACCGCAGTTACACCTACGTCGAGCTCGAAAATGTCAGCCCGTTCACCGTCGACTTCGCGAACAATGGCTGGCAGATTCTCATCAAGCAGGCAAATGTCACAGCCGGAACCACCTATGTCGGCGAGCGCCGACTGATACTGCGGAGCGGAAACGCCCCAATTCCGGCGGGTGCGAATTCTCGGTTCTCCATCGGAACCGCAGGGGACGGTCAGGACGTCGATGCGGGAACCGTGCGTCCCAGCTTTGCAATGGTCGACCCGAACAACGCGTCGGCCTTCCAGCGAATTGCACCGCGCGGTTCGCTTGACTTGGACCTGATGCTGACTCCGTTTACGGATTCGAAGTACATCGTCACCCAACCGCTGTTGCCGACAGCGCCGCTGCCGGAAGGTTTCGGGGGTGATGGAGAAGTCGCAACCAGTGTTCCCACGGATCCGGCCGGCGGCGAACTGCTCGATCTTCCTGCGAACGACACCGACTACGACGGACTCACCGACGGAGACGTCGAGGTCGAAATCCAGCTTCGACGACGCGCCAATCTGCAGCGAGTGGAACCGTCGCGGTATAACACCGGCGACGGAGGTGCGGC
>JBFWWA010000376.1:0-5466 GCA_050246455.1 Planctomycetaceae bacterium | reverse complement strand
CTGCCCGGCAGTTGGCACGGTACTTCGGCGACACATTGTCGACGCAATAGCGAACCGATTGCCGCAGCAGGGTGAGGGCATGCTCCCTACCGACAATGTCGAGCAGATCCCACGCGCGGTACGGGAGGACGATGCGATGAACCTCCGACTCTTCCTGCACGGCAATCAGCAGTTCGTTGAATGCCTGCTCGGGCGATTTCGCTGCGAGCTTTGCAAAAGTCTGCTCGGCGAGCTTCATGTTCTTCTGGCGAACCGCGTCGCGCAACTGCTCGCCGTTTGCTGCGTCGAGATCCGACGAATCGAGCTTCACGGCATGCAGCCTTTCGGACGCATGTCCGCCGTGCTCCTGAATCCGACCGGCATTTCGATAGAGCACCTTGAAGACCGGCAGAGGTTTTTGCTCGGTTGCAAGCTGCACTGACATATGCCACGCCGGGGCAAGCGCCATCAACGTGTGGTAGCCGACGTAATCCTGTCCGCCGAAGGTGCGGGCGTTGGCGAGCGCGGCCCCCGCGACGAGTGTCCGCAATTCGGTTCCATTCTTCAGCTGCTCGGCGAGCAGCGGCAGGAGTTGATCCGGCGGGGTGTCCTGCATCAGCCGCACGAGGGGTTCGAGCGAGCCGAAATCGAGCGGAGCGGGTGACTCTTCCGCAATGGCGGGGGTGAGGCCAAGATCTCGAGCGGCGGCATAGCCGACGCTGCAAGCCAGCATTCCCCGTCCGACCTCTGCCAGAAACGTGCGACGTGTGCGTTGGGTCATGGGAGCGCCCTCCGTATCAGGAGACCCGAAGAGAACGTCGAGCGAGATTGCGCGAGTGCGCACCGGTCATCCGAAACATCCATTCGAACGACTCCGAGCCGACAATCACCAGTGCCGGCCGAACATCCGTTATGGTACTCCTGGCTTCGCGGAAGTACCAACTCTTTTCAGCGAACACCGAGGTTTCACGGAGGGGAGGGATTCTCGCTCAAGAGGTATGCGGCCAGATCGCGCAGTTCGTCGGTCGTTTTCATCAGCCCTTGCGGCATCGGCGAGAGATTCGACGTCTTCCGTTCTTCGATATCCGCGAGCTTGATTGTCCGTCTTGTGGCGTCCGGGAGCAGGAGTTCCAGCTGATCCGCCGTTTCGGCGACCACCAGGCCCGTGTTGACCACTCCGCTTTCTTCCACGATGGTCGTTGCCAGGAAGGGATCGGCCACTTGCCGGCTGGGGAGCAGAATCGACTCGACGACGTGTGCGACGGTGAACCGCTTCCGCGCTTCCGCAAGACTGGGTCCCCCTCCCCCCTTCTGATTCGCGGCGATTGCATGGCATTTGGCGCAGCCGAGCGTACCGAACAGTTTTCGGCCGCGTTCGAGATCTCCCCGGGAAATCTGGGCCGGCCAGTCGAGCGTCGCGAATTCCGCGGCAACTGCGCCGACGTTCGTCCCCTGTGCTTCCCGAAGGCGCATGGCGAGCGTTGCGGAGTCGAGCTTGTCGGGCAACCTGAGCACGATCGGCTGTCTTGACAGAATGCGGACGCGCGCATGCTCGGCATCGCTCGAACCGAGAAATCGGAGCAGAAGGTCGTTGCTCCCCGGCTGCAGTTCGACGATGAAATCCTTCTCCGACACATTGTCATCGATTGTCAATCTGTCGGTAATTTGACGGCCGTTGCTCCATGCAAGAACTCTCTGCGGCACTCCGACACAAATCAGGGCATGTTGACGAGCGGAACTCTGAACGCGGAAGTGGGCGTACGAAGAATTCCGTGACGCCGCTTCGCCGGGTGCCGGAAGCGGGAATTGACCGTTGCTCGCTTTCACCAGCGTCCAGCCGCGTTCGGCATCGCCGTTGCGGTAAGTGGCTGTCAAATCGATGGCATTCTGCTCGGGGGGATGGGGCTGCAAATTGTCGGCATCACTGTCGGTGAACGGCCCGATCCACCAGGCTTCGCTCACGGCAACGGGAGTCGCGTCGCTCAAGCCGCTTGCGATGCGCGTCAGGCGGCTCCGCTCCAGAACCGGTTCGAGTTGTGGATCACGCAGCAAAGAGAGCCAGTACCGCGCCTGCAAACCAACTTGCGACGATGGATCGGCAAGCGCGCTCCGGAGCAGTTCAACCAGCCGTTTCTGCGACTCTGAAGGAGGAGCGAACTTCCACAATTCCCCCGTCGTGAAGCTTCCAATCCGACCGATCGTCTTCAAGTCGATCGACGTTTCAGAGTCTGCAAACCGCTGATTCAATTTGAAAAACGCATTCTCCGCGGGATACGACAACGGGAGATCTGCGGGGGGAACGAAGTGGTTTCCGGGAACCGTCAACCGAATACCCGCGGCAAGCACACCGATGAGCCGATCGGATTCGCGAGTGGAGCTGATCAGCGTTTCGAGTTGATTCAGTTCCGCTCGACGTGCCAACAGTCTCGTTGTGACCTGTCGCAGGTAATCGTCATCCACAGAAGCTGCGTTCACGAGCCTGTCGAACGGAAAGGTCCGCTCTTCGGTATAGAACGCTGTTACGGCAGCGAGCCGGACCTGACGATCCTCGTCATCAAGAGCATGCGTTAACACGGCATCGCCGAGGGCCGGCGAACTCGTCTCTGCCAGCGCGCGCACAGCTTGCAATCTCACCTCGGGGTTCTCGCTTCGAGTCAGACTTGCGACGTGACGGACCGCCTGCGCATCGGCGTTGGATACCGAGAGCCACAGGAGATGCGGAAACGCCGGGTCGTTCGGCGGCGTCTGCTTCAATTTCTGGAACGCCGACCCCCGTTCCGCTGTTCCACGCCGCCGGATCTCAATTTCGGCACGAACACGCCGCTCCTTCCGCACGCTGGACAGTTCCTTCCACAGAACCTCGGAATTGGCTGCCGACGTTTCGACAACGGAAGCCTCAGCCTTTGAAACCCCATCGCGTGCCACCATCACGAGATCGCTGTAGCAGTGCGGAGTTGCGACGTTCCCGCTGAGATAGAGCATCGTAACGAACACCCGACCCAGCGCATCGACGGCGACGCCGACAGGGCGCGCGTTGCTTCGCCCTTTCAGAAACGGGCGCTCTTCCGCCGTGAAACTTGCTCCGCGACGCTTCAAGACGTAGCGCGCGACGTCGAATCGATCCCACCGGCATAAGAGCAGACTGTCTCGTTCATTCTGCGGGAATTCCGGATCGTCGTAGAACGCCATATCGCACGGAACACCGCGACTGAGACTGACATTCAATGGTTCGAGCAAATCGGATCGATCGGGACTCATTGACGCCATCCACCCGCGCGGCCAGGCGAAATCGGAATGCGGTGCCGCATGAATCAGCCGTGCCGGAGCGTAACGATCGGCCATGCTCTCGTGATCGTTATCGTTCGTGAAGAGATTTCCTTGCCGATCAAAAACGAGACCGACGGGACCGCGAAATCCTGTCGCGACAACGCGAAGGTTCGAGCCGTCGGGACGGATGCGCAGAACGGACCCGACGCCGGTGTACGGAGTTTTGGAGCCGTCGGCTGAAAAGAGAGTCCAATGCCCCCAGTGATCCGGTCTGTTGAAATCTCCGTAGTTCAGCAGCGGGTCACCGTGGTTCAGATAGAGATCCCCTTCCGGCCCCCATGCGAGGCAGTGAAAGCTGACGTGCAGGTCGAGAGGAAGCCCCCACAAGAGCCGCCTGGGTTTGAGGTTCTCGCGCCGGGTCCGTCCATTCGTGATCAGATACAGAGCATTGTCCGTGAGGACGTACAGATCATCGCCGCGATACTCGACGCCGATGATGATGGAGTCCTGCGGGAATCGGAACAACTCGCGTTTGGGAAGAAAGCCCCCCTTCGGGTTCGGTTCAAATACGAACAGCGACTCGCGGCCGCCGACGAACAGCCGCCCCGCGCCGTCGGCCTTTACCGCCATGAAGACATCGTTGACGGATCGATCAATGAGGGTCACTTTCCGTTCCGGTTCCGCGGCATCGCAGTTGAGACCGTCCGGCGGAACAAACGCCTGCGGGGGAAGAGCCGGCGCCGCCGGATCGATCAGCCTGCCGGCATTTTTGTGGGAGGACTTGTCGGCGAGCTTGCCATCGTGCAGTTCGTCGAAACTCCACAAGCCGAGGGTTTCCGGCTCCGCTTCCGCCGGCTTGGAAGCATTCGACTTCTGTACGATGCCGCTCGAAATACGGACGTCGTCAATGACTCCGTCGCAACCGAATCCACGCTCAACGAGAGCCCCGATTGCCAGATTGCCGGGCTTGCCGTCGGTGCGGACTCGTTCGAGCGCGACTTCGGACGTTGGTTTGCCGTCAATCACAAATCGCGCGCGGCTCTCTTCAAATGACAGGACGATGTGATGCCATTGGCTGTCGCAGATGGCAATTCCCGTCCGGACGTGATCGGGACGATGGCCGGGGGCATACAAGCTCAACTCGCCGCTCCCCGCATCAGTGAAGATTTCCCAATGGTCGGCGGACGCTTTCGTGTCTGAGGCCACCAGAATGTTGTAGCCACCCTTGCTGAAGAGCTTCGCGTGAAGTTCGATCGTGAGAGGTAAACGACGGAACTCCGGCCGCCCCGAAATCTCGACGGATCTGACGCGCGCATCGAGCCCCTTTCCAAACCGTCCGTCAATGAGCGGACCATTTCGAGCCGGAGCGGTTGCATTCCCTCCAATATCGGCTGGAATCGGATCGTCGGAGGGTACGAGCTTGCGAACCTCTCGGTTGGCGCACCACGCGACCGCTCGCCGCAGCATCTCGCGCGGCTCGAAGACGTCGTATGTCTTTTCGCTGTGACCCAGAAGTGTCTGGAACACTCGAGCTTTGCCGTACTGGTACGTCCAGGCCAGTGGCTCCTCGCGCCCCGTCACTTTCGACTTCGCGGACAGCAACGGCTCGATTGGTTCATCGCCGTGCTGGCGGAAATAGAGTTCATCATTCACGCGGAAGGCATTCAGGCCTTGCGTGATCGGGCTTTCGATCGAGGTCGTCGCGACCTCAAACGTGCCGAAGGCGTCATGACCGCTCTTCGTGTCATCTGAACCGTGATGATTCCAGACTCGGCGGACGATTCTTCGATACTCGGGCCAGTCGGACTCGCCGGCGTTCGGGAGTGAAAAGTGAAAGGCTCCGTTCGCGAAATGAATGACAACGAGCCCCTTGCCTTCACCGAGAAAGCTCATGAACTTCGTTTTGGCGGAATCGCTGAGCGCGCGGGGATCCTGCCAGTTCGCGTAATTATTCTGAACGATCACATCGAAGTTATTGAGGTCCTTCCGCGCGAGATCCTCGAAATCGTTCGAGACTTCGACCCGCATTCGGACGTCGCGCTTCAATGCGGCGACGATGGCCGGGGTTGTTTTCTCCCAGTTGTGCCACTTGTGCGCCGTGTTGCCGGCAATGAGCAATGCTCGAATCGGCGCATCGTCAACGATCGCGCGATCAGTGCCTTCAATTCCCGCCACGGCCGCCGTGATTTCCGCATGCGTGTAGAATCGGGACTGGACTCC
>JBFWWA010000375.1:0-5469 GCA_050246455.1 Planctomycetaceae bacterium | reverse complement strand
GTCCGGGGGGATCGAGCGATCTCTCCAGTCGCAGCTGCGTGATCGTCGGCGATTGGACGAATCCTCCGAAGAGTCGGGCCAGATGCGCCGTCGGTCGGGGAAACAGAATCCGCATCACCAGCGGGATCGATGCCAGCGATCCGAACAGCGCTGCCAGCCATCCTCCGGTAAACGTCCGGCTTCCGAGATGCACTCGATGCGTGACCGTTCCGATCGCGCGTCGCCGGCGCCGCCGCGATCGATCGTCTCGCTTGAGACCTTCCACCGGTCGCTCGCGCACATAGTGCTGGGGGGCGACAACGATCGGACAAAGCGGCACGTAATGGGCGTCCGCCGCCCCGCGATAGTACATCGCCACCGCAAAGAAGCCCGCAGTCGAGTACGTTTCGCAGTCCGGGGCCACCTCTTCGAGATGACGGCGGAATGACTCCTCACGTTCGTCGATGCAGGTCACTATCTGGAACTGCGGCCGCGAAGACGGGCCGACGTCCCCCTCGCGCCGCAGCAAAGCGTCTTCCGTTGAAGCGCGCGTATGTGCGGCAACAGCATCAAGCGCACGGATCCGATACCACCGTTCATACGCGAGATGGAAGATCCGGCGGCGCTCGACCCCCGAGAATGATTCCACTTCCGCAAAAATCCGGGCCCATGCTCCGTCGGAAAGTCGGCAGAGAACGCTCGGACTCCAGCTCAGAAGCTGGGCGAGCTGAAAGATGGGAAACGCGCGGCGATCCGCACCGACCGGCTTCGCAGGAGGCAATCGATGAAGCAGAAACTCGCGAAGCCGGTCGAGCGGAGCATCGTAGGCGAACGCTTCCCGGGCCAGATGGTCCAGAGCCGCTCGTTCCAGTAGCAAACGGACCGCCACATATTGCACGAGACTTCCCGCCGCAATCGGCCTTGCCACGCGATCACCGCGCGACTCGATCTGCCAGATCATTCCGGCCCATCCCCGAAGCGCGAGCAAAGTCTGCGAGAGATATTCGTCGCGGTCGTCCTCGTCGACGCCGAGCAACGTCAGCGACTCGTCGATCGATTCCAGTGGATCGAGGTTTCGACTTCGTACCAGCGCCAGATCCGGCTGAACCCCGCGCATCCAACGGTCGACGGAACCTCTCTCGTAAAGAGCACAGAACGATTTCAGGAAGCCCTGTTCCCGGCCCGGAAGCGACCAGTTTGCAAAGCCCTGATCGAGGAATGCCGCGCAGAAGCGAATCAGCGTTCCATTGACCAGATCGTCGCTGTCGCTTCCGTTCAGTTCCAGCAGCACATCGCGCGAGCGGACCGGCAGCGCATGCGATACGGCCAGTTGCGGAGCGCGCGTCGCGGCATCGCGGCAGACACGCCACAGAACGTGCAGGTGAAACGATTCCCACGTCTCGTCGCTCCACTGTTCAATGGTCGACGAGTCAAACCGCTCGAGAACCGTATGAACCGGACCATAGTTGCGCCGGCCGGGAGAGCTGTCGACGCCGGTTTTTGACGACACCCCGCCGTTGCGGACGTCGCGCATGTACCAGTGCCGGGTTTCTGCGATCAGCTGATTCCGGGCTGCTTCGGAAACTTCCTCGCGGATGCGCCGCAGCGCCTCGGTCTCTTCGATGATCCAGCGCATCTCCGCCGACGGCCCGACACGCAGCGGATGTTCGAGCATCACCTGCCGCAACCGAAACCGCGTGCCGAGAATTCCGAGAAAATCCGAGGCGCGGTCTCCGAGATCATCAAGCAGCACCGCCTCGATGTCGTCCTGGCGGATTCGCCCCTTCGCCATCTCCGCCCGGTACCGGTCTTCCGAGAGATAGGGATGGCAACCGAAGCGATGCGCCCCTTTCTCGACCGCTTGCTCAAACGGCAGATGCTCGAAGGCATGCAGCGTGTTGTGATGAATGAATACGGTAATCGGCCCCTGCGCGGGAAGCAGGTGCGCAGCCTGTTCGATCGACTGCGCGATCGCAGCGTGTCGTTCCGATGCGCCGGCAGGCGAATCGGCCGTGATGTGGTCGGGAGAACTCTCGTGCACGTTCGAATTTACACTCGATGCAGGGCGGGGCGATGCACTTGTCGGGGGAGCCGCGAGCGAACTGTCGAAACCGGCGCAAACCGAAGCTTCGAAAGACCTTCACGCGAAACAACACAGCAGACGAAGAGCAGAGCGCGGCGTAGAGGGATTTCTCAGGAAGAGCGACGTCCGCCTGAGACGGAGGCTACGCTAAGAACGCGCAGGGGGCGCCCGGGAAAGATCCGGCCCGTCGGTCGACAGCACCTGAGAACTTTCCGCGCCGGCCTGAATGACACGGTCATGGTATCCGTGCGGCGATTGAGGCTCGACCGTCATCACCGTCAAACCGTCGGTGAAGTCGAGGCAGCACTCCAGCTCGACGCGGGTCTCCGCGTCTTCGATGGCACTCGCGAAATCGCGGGAATTGCAGTCGCGCGAAGCCGGCTTGGGGGAATCCAGAAGAGAAACGCCGAGCAGGCTCATCAGGATGAGAGCCACCAGAATTTGCTGCCGAAAAGCCATATTCGACCTCAAACTGATCGACGCATCATTGCGCCGATTCTCGATCTCGCGCTGAATGAATCCTATTCGCAATGAAGACTCGAAGCAAGGTCACTGCGGCGAACACAGTTTCAGGTTGACCTCATTCCGGCCGGTTTCACGGAATCTCTGATTCAGAACGGAAGGCTTGTCAACTACTTCCGACGATGCGCGCGGTTGCGGGCTTTTCCTCCTGAAATGTCCGATTGACAGAATCAGTACTTCCGTTTGAAATCCCCCCCCTTCTCTCAATCCTATCTGCGGCCATCAACTCCGGCCAAACCCTGCTGAAGGCGTTACGTCATGGACAGCATTCTCGTCTGTTTCCGCTTGTCCTCCGCGCTGCGATTCGCCGCTCTTGCCGCAATGTTTCTCGTCATCGAGCTCGAGGCCGTGCATGGCTTCGCGACCGCCGGCGATCAACCGCCACAAAACTCAATCTCTCAGGAGCAGCGGATTGACGAACTTGAGCGTCAAATGATTCAGCTGCAGCAGACTCGGGAACAGGAACAGATCACCGGCAACGTCAATGACGCGATCGCAGATCCGATACCGGAACAGGATCTCGTTCATCCGGCATCACACGTTTACAACCTTGCGGAACCGAAATCGATTTTCGAGGGACCGAAGTACCCGACCGTCAAACTGACCGGCTTCTTCCAGATGGATGCAGGATGGTTTCATCAGGATCTCGACAACCGGCGCACCGTCGGAGACGTGCAGGATGGCGCCGACTTCCGGCGCGCGCGACTGGCAGGCACGGGAGACGCCTGGAAAAACGTCGGCTACATGCTCGAGATGGACTTCGCATTTCCCGGTCGACCGAGCTTTATGGATGTCTGGCTGGAAGTGCGCGAATTGCCCGTCATGCAGAACCTTCGTGTCGGCCAGTTCCGACATCCCATCGGCATGGACGGACAGACCAGCGTGCGCGAACTGCAGTTCATCGAACGATCTTTGCCTTTTGCGTTCCTTCCCTTTCGCCAGATAGGAGCGATGGCTTACGGACACGACGACGAGGGAACAAGCACATGGGCGGTTTCCGTGTTCCGCTTCCCGACCGACTTCTGGGGCGGAAACGTCGGCGACAACGGCGGCTACGCAATGGCGACGCGCCTTACCGCACTGCCGATCTACAAGGAAGGTGAGCGGCTGGTTCATCTCGGCGTCGCTTACAGTGGAGGCGATCCTTCGAACGACGCCGTGCGGTATCAGGCGGCGCCCGAGCTGTTCGTTTCCGAAACAGGAGGCGCTGCATTCGTTCCGCCTGACGTGCTCGCACAAACTCCACCCTTCGTCGACACCGGAGTTGTGAGCGCGAATCTGTTCAACATCGTCGGCGGCGAACTCGGTGCCGAGCTTCATTCGCTGTATTTTCAGTCGGAAGTCCTCGCATCGTTCGTCGATCAGATCGGCGGCTCGACTGTCGGATTCTGGGGCGCCTACGCACAGTTCGGTTACTTCCTCACCGGCGAGGTCCGCCCCTACAACCAAAACAACGGCGTCTTCGGTCGAGTTAAGCCGATTCATCAATTCGGATCCGAAGGCTGCGGTGCCTGGGAAGTCGCGATGCGCTGGTCGCATCTCGATCTGAGCGACAACAACATCCAGGGGGGAGAACTCGACAACGTCACCGCAGGTCTGAACTGGTATCTGAATCAGTTCACGAAATTCCAGTTCAATTATCTGCACGCATTCCTCGACCGTAGTCCTCGCGGGCAGAGCGATGCGGATATCGTCGCTCTCCGGGCGCAGGTCGATTTCTAGACTTCATCAAGCGAGCGACGGCAAGCACCGCATCGCAATCAGGGTCTGATCGTCTGTCGGAGGGGCGTTCGCGCAGAATTGCGCCAGGGCGTTCTGAATCTGCGTGAGGCACTCCTCGGGGCTTGCCGTACAGTTTAAAAGCAGCTGGTCGAGCCGAGCGGTGCCGAACATTTCCCCTGACGATCCGTCGACCGACGGAGCGGCCGCTTCCGTGATTCCGTCGGTGTAAAACAGGAGCAGGTCCCCTGGTTCGAGCGTCACGGTCGCTTCGCCATAACTTTGCTCTTCGAGCACGCCCAACGGAAGCGAACCGGTTTCTTCCAGAGAGATGACCTTGTCGCCGCGCACCAGTCGCGGCGGGTTGTGCCCGGCGCGGGAATAAGTCAGCGTTCTCTTCTTCGGATGGAAGACCGCGTAAAAGCCGGTGACGAATCCTTCATCGCGTGTGTACGCGTTCGTCAGGCGTTCGTTGAGGTAACCGAGCAGGGCCGCGGGCGGAGTATGCGACCCGGGCTGGGCGTGCGCAATCGCATGCGTGATGGCCATCAGCACCGCGGCCGGCGCGCCATGACCTGCGACGTCGCCGATGAAGATTCCCCACTGCCCGTCATGAAGCGGAAAGAAATCGTAATAATCGCCGCCGGACCATGCACTGGTCCGATAATGCGCCGCCAGTTCCACTCCCGGAATGGACGGAAGATCGCGCGGCAGCAGCGAGTGCTGGATCGCTCCGACAACCTGCAGTTCGCGATCGAGAGTTCCGAGCGCCTCGCTGAGCTGATTTCGCAACACGAGGTTCTGCGTTCCCCGGCCGAACAATCCCCCCTGCCAGTGCAGCATGGGAATCATGTCGTAATCGAGTTCTTCACCGGGCGGAAGGAGCAGTATGGTGTGGTTGAGGGCGTCGCCGCCGTCGTACTGCGGCAGTGCAACGAGCGTTTGAAAGCCCTCCAGGTAGAACTTTGCCGGGTCGTCTTCCGCGAGGACGTTCGGGAGATTCTCGATGATCCGCGGTCCGTTGCCGTACGCAATTTCACCGAGCAGGCCTCCCGACATCCGCGGCAACTGCTCGCGCTGCGTCCAGGGATTGAAATGCTCCGTGAAACGGGACGATCGAGTAATCAGGTAATTGGGCGCGTCGACGTTGCGGCGGGAGACGGCAA
>JBFWWA010000374.1:0-5510 GCA_050246455.1 Planctomycetaceae bacterium | reverse complement strand
GACATTGACGGCATCGCGTCGAAAACGCTCTGAGCAGGAAACGTCGACTCCCTGCCGTCGCAGGATCGCGAATGCCTGGAGGCACCAGTTTTCAGGCCCCATGCAGAAAACACGCCAGTGCGCGTCAACGCCGTCGCGAACGAGTCGATCGAGCAGTTCCGGCGCAGTACCGGGCACGACGAAGTGAATCGGTGCGGCAAACGAACCGGATTCGCTTCTCGCGAAATGTTGTGTCTTGTCAGACATGCTCGAAAACGACAACGAGAGCTCGAGAGCTCATTGCGGAGTCGGCTTTGCCGTCAGGACCATCGACTTCCACAAGTACGGAATGCGGCCGGCGCCGGAAAACTGGATCGATTCAAAACCAGCCTGACGGAGAGCGGCTGAAAGCGTACGCCGTGACCAGAACTTGATATGGCCTCCGGTGTAAAGCGGGTTGTGATGCCGGTCGCTATGATCCGTGAGCGCGATCAGCAGATTCTTCAAGTACCCGTGGTAAGGCGTCGTGATAACGAACAATCCACCGGGATTGAGCGATTCACGCACTCGCTTGAGAAACGTGTGCGGATCGTAGAGATGCTCGATCACTTCAATCGATACGATTGCGTCGAACTTCGTGCCGAAAGCCTCCGCGAAATGGTCGTAGACTGAAACCTGCTCGAAACTGCAGCCGGGAACGTTCTTGCGGGCCAGTTCAACTCCCGATTCCGAGAGATCGCAGCCGTACGCTTCAATCCCGAATTGCTGCCGCATCACTCCACAGAACGTCCCGTTGCCGCAGCCGGCATCAAGGATGCGCGCGCCGCTGCCCGACAAATGCCTGATCGCATTGAGTACCGGCGGCCAGAGGTACGAGTGGTTCTGGATCGACCCGACGTTCGTGTATTCGAGATACGCGAACTCCGTCGTCGGGCGAGTGGCGAGCTCACTCATGGGCCGGCTTCTTGGCCATCACGTACAGGCTGTACGGCACCGTGGGGCTCGAAGTATCGAACACCGCAAACGGGGCCAGCGCGGCAAACGTGACCAGGCCGAGCGGCAGCTTGCCAACGTACTGCGCGTTCGTAATGCGCTTGTTGCAGAACTGGCGGACAGGCCCGCCGAGCCCGACCGGTTCGGAGACCTCGAAGCCGAGCGGTTCCAGCAATGCTTTGTACGACTCCCACGTATAGCCGGCGCGCACGTGTCCCCCCGATTCGGTGTGATCGAGGTCGAGGGTCTGATGATCGCGATGAGCGGCATTCGGGCAGCAGAGATGCAGTACACCGCCCGGCTTCAGCACATTGAAAAACTTCCGGCAGACGTCCTGGTCGTGCTCGATGTGTTCGAGCACTTCGGTGCAGATGATCTCATCGAACTTCCGCCCCAATGCCTCGACGTCGTACAGGTTGTGAACAAGGAACTGCAACCGGTCTTCCGGGATGCCGAGCTGTCCGTTGAAGAGCCGCTTGTTCCGCGAAACTTCCCCTTCCTTCAGGCTCACTCCGACAACACGGTTCCCCTTCAAGCACGATTGATACGACAGCATCCCGTTGCCGCAGCCGGCATCGAGCACCCATCGTTCCTCGCCGTTGGCCGGTCCGCGAAAATATGCGGGGAGCGTGCGAAAGCGGAGCCGTGCGTGCAGATTGAGCCCCGGGAAAAGCTTCCATTTGATTCGGTCGCGAAGCATGAGTCTCGATTTCTACTGCGGAATCACGGACGATTTGCGAACGGCGGCGCCGGGCGGGTTGATGGTCTTCGTCTCGATCGCCGTCGATTCAGGATTCGACTCGTTCAAGTCGGACGACGTCCGGCTGTCGCGCAATTCCGCCAGCTTGACCGTGATGTGGATTTCATGGGCGACACGCAGCAGGCAGAAATAGAAACCCGGCCAGCCGTCCAGGAACCCGCGACGGATGAAGTACGTGTAGATGAACCGCGTGATCGGACGAAAGCCGACGCGGGCCGCCAGCCGCTTCATGCAGCGCCGACGAACGATGGCATCGCGCCGAAAAAGATCTCCGAACTGCAGCGGTTCATCGAGCAGCCGCGAGATCAGTTCCAGCTCGGTCGTTGAATAGCGGTTGTGGCGGCTGATCCACTCCGCCACACCCTTGCTGAACCCGTAATGATCGTACGGCTCCTGAATGTAGCCGAGCGGCCCGCTTGTTACTTCACGTTGACCATGCCCTTCGCGACGGTACTGGACTTCGCCGAATCTGAGCAGCCGCAGCTGCCATGTCGGATAAAACGTGCAGTGCTTGATCCACCGATTGAGAAAAATGTTGCGGCAGGTGAGAAAGTACCCGACGTTCTCGGAATTGCCCGCAATGGCCTCTGCGATGCCCGCCACGCATGCGGCATCGCAGCGCTCGTCGGCATCGAGGAACAGGACCCATTCGTGGCGCGGCGCGCAATTGTCGAGCGCCCAGTTGCGCTGGTCGCCGAAGTCGCGGAACGGGTGTTCGTACACCCGAATATCGGAGCGGACATCGAGCGCGCAGCGAACGGTGTCGTCGCTGCTGCCGGAATCGACGATGACGACGTCGTCGCACCACTCGAGCTGCGCGACGCAGCCGCCGATGTTCGTCGCCTCGTCCTTCGTCAGAATCATGACGGTGACGGGGACTGCGCCGGATCTTGCTGCGGTGTGGGATTCAGGTTTCAAAGTGGTGGACATCGGGAACCGGCGGGCGGTCGTTGCTGGTGGATCGCAAGCTTCAGTTTAACGGATCTCGCGTGCTGAATGGGCCGGTTTCACCCGGTACGGACCGCGTCGACAAGAATCCGCCTGTCTGATCCGGTTTTTCGGAACGGCTGAACTCCATCCGCAGAGTCGTCTTAAACGGTCCGAACAAACGAGGGAGTCGGTCCTGATCGGGCTAGCCACTGGTAAAGCTCGAGCGTCTGTTCGGCGACGCGGTCCCACGTGTAGTGCTTTTCGACAAGTTCTCGACCGCGGCGCCCCATTTCGGTCCGTTCCGAATCGGAAATCCTGAGCAGTTGCCGCAGCCCGGATTCCGTTCCCAGGACGTCGGGTGAGACTTCGACCGCCGCACCGGCTTTCGTCGCCTCCCGGAAGTTGCAGCCGGGTGTGATCAAAGCCGGAATCCGGCAGGCGAGTGCTTCAAGCACCGCCATGCTGAACCCTTCGGAAAACGAAGGGAGCGCGAAGACGTCGGCCGCCGCGAGCGCCGACAGGCGAATCAAACCGTTGAGGTTTCCGGTAAAAGTCACCGAATTCTCGAGACCGACTTCGGTCGCGATTTCTCGCGCTCGCTGCTCGAGCCCGCAGTCGGGCCCGGCGACAACAAGATGCCAGTCGGGAAACTCTGCATGCATCCGGCTCCACGCCTGCATCAGATGTTCCAGCCCCTTCTTCACATGCAGACGCGCCATGAAGAGCAGAATCTTCCGTCCACGCGTTGCCGGATACGCGGCGTGGAATTCTTCGGCTGAAGGGAGCGGATCAAAATCGGGAAGATGAATTCCATTGGGAATGATCGCAACCGGGCTCTTGAGACCATACGCGCGCACCCCGTCGATCTCCGCCTCGCTGTTTACGTGGATGCAGTCGGCCGAGTGCAGGTCGTGGTTCTGAAACAGCTTCCCGGCGATCCGCTTCTTCCAGCCGGAATGGCGAATCGCCCATTCTTCGAGAGTGCCGTGGGCGGTGATCACCACCGGCTTTTTCGTCGAGAGCGCAATGCGGGAGCTGTATGAGTTCGGCAGCATCCAGATGCTGTGGTTGTGGACGACGTCCGCTTCGCGGATTCCTTCACGCAGCAATTCTTTGAGCTGCGGGGACCACGACAGCCCGCCGAACCAGAAACCGCGCGCCGAGATCCACCGGCTTGGCCGTTCAAAGATGTGGCCAATCGACCTCCGCCCGAAACATTCCGCGCCGTAGACCGTCACCGGCGTGCCGCGCCGACCGAGCGCTGCGGCGAGATCCCGCATGATCCGCGCGACGCCGTTGGCTTCTGAATACAATCCTCCGACCACGAACAGCGGTTTCACGGCAGCGCAGACTCCAACGGCTGCCGCCGCATTGATTTCATCCGAGCTGACTCCATGGTCGCGTTCACGCATTCGAAGAAACGAGCCGCCCCCTCCTCCGTCGAGAACCGCCGGACAATCTCGCGCGACTTCTTCCCGAATCGTTCAATCTGTTCGGGGTGTTCGCAGAAACCCAACATCTTCGCTGCGAACCCGTCGACATCTTCGCAGTCGAGTCGGTAGCCGTTCACGTTATCGTTGACAAGATCGAGCGCGGCGCCGGTCTGTTTCGAAACGAGAACCGGAAGACCCGCCGCACACGCCTCATTGACGACCACTCCCCATCCGTCATGCCGGGAAGGAAAGACGAACACGTCGGCGGCCGCGAAGAACGCCGGAAGCTCCGCCTGATCGAGGAAGCCGGTGAAATGAACCCGGCCTTTCAACTCAGCGGGAACAGTCGATTCGTACGATTCACGCAGCGGTCCGTCGCCCAGTAGAAGAATTGCGACGTCCGGGCGCTGTTCCGCAACTTTTGCGAACGCGCGCAGCGCGACGTCGACTCCCTTGCGCTCGATCATCTGGCCGGAGAAGAGGAAGACCGTCTTTTCGTCGAGATCGAACCGCTCGCGGATCTGTCGCACCGCATCGGGTTCGGCGCGCGCGTATCGTTCGACGTCGCAGCAATAGGGTAGCATCGACAGTTTCTCAGGAGACGCTCCGCGTTCCCGGTACGCGTTCACCGCTGCGGTTCCCATTCCGATCACCCGATGGGAACGGCGGAGCAGAAACCGCATCGCTGACTGTTTCAATCCGGTCAGAATTCGACCGAGGAAACCATCGCGGCTCCAGGCAAGCCGGTACTTTTCGCTGCGCGGCTGTTCGAGCCAGATCGCCCACGGCTTTCGGCGGATCGTGAGCACGACCGCGCAGGCCAGCAGCGTCATACTGGTGTACAGCCCCGAGAGAATGTAGCAGTCGAATCTTCCGAACATCGCTTCACGAACCGCGCGTGGATGCAGACGAAATTCATCCCGCCAGCGCCGTGGGGCCGCTCCCCACAATTCTCGATAGGAAGTCCCGAGAACCGCGTCGAGGCGTCCGACCTGCTCGTCGGGAACCCGCAGGAATCTGACCGCGAGTTCAATCGGCTGTGTCGCGCGGACTTTCCCCAGCAGTTCGACCTGGTACGGACTGGGCGCGTTCGTCAGCACCCAGACGTTGACTCTCCGCGCTTCTGTCAATGCGAAGCTCGCGAGTTCCGGCATCCTCGCATCGGCCGGCGATTCGCTTCGCGGTGCGTTGAGTTGTTCGAGGTTCGTCGGCAAGTTTGCGTCAGCCGGCAACAGCGGAGGTTCGGGTCAATGGTTCGGACGGCGCGTCGCTTCCACCTGTCGTTCCGCACCACTCCGCCGCGGCCGCCAGTCGCACGGCGTAGTTCTCCCAGGTGTATTCCCGTGCGCGCTCCAGCGCACCGTTCGATAGTTCCTGCAGCAGTTCTCGATCGCCGGCGATTCGTTCAATTACTT
>JBFWWA010000373.1:0-5522 GCA_050246455.1 Planctomycetaceae bacterium | reverse complement strand
TCTCGACCTCGATGATCTGGGGCCGCAACGAGCAGGTGCAGAACAACCGGTTCAATTCCGGCGGACTCGAGCCGGGCGACACGCTCAAAGAGGAAACAGGGGTTTTCCAGTCGCGATTGCAGAAGCAGTTCGCCGACAGCGGTTCGTTCGCGGTTTCTCACAACTGGAACTACGCGCTCAATAACGTGCCGACGCGACTTTTTGGCTCGGTTTACGACGGGAACATACGCGCGGAATACCGGCGGCCGTTGTGGGCTCGGTCAGGGACGGAGTTCACACGAATTGCCGGACCGAACGCCACAATTTCCTCGGGTGTGAATCAGGGCGTTGTGATTTCGCGTATCAACAACGATATCACGGTCGCAGATTTTGAATTGAACATGCAGAACCTGTTGCGCGACGTCGAGAACGCGTACTGGGATCTCTCACTCGCATACCGAGCCTGGCATAGCGAAACAACCGCCCTGGAAAGCGCGCTGGGAACCTGGCGGGAAGTGAAAGCACGACTCGACGAGGGTCTCGAACGCGGGAGCGCGTCGGATGAGGCGCAAGCACGCGACAACTACTTTGAAAGCCAGGCACGCGTCGAGAGTGCGCTGGCCGATCTCTATTCGTCGGAAGGACAGCTCCGCCGTCTGATCGGTCTCACGGTGAATGACGGGCGCGTCATTCGTCCGAAGGATGAGGCATCGGTTGCCGAGTTCATTCTCGACTGGCACATGGCGCTCGCCGAAGGCATCACCCGCCGTGTCGAATTACGCCGGCAGAAGTGGCAGATCAAGAGCCTCGAACTTCAGCTCACGGCCGCCCGCAGCCTCACCCGGCCCGATTTCGATTTCGTCAGCGGTTACCAGGTGAACGGCTTCGGCGATACGCTCATCGCCGATAACGATGATGACGGGCAGACGCCCCACGGGCTTAACAGCGGTTATGGAAGTTTGACACAGGGAGACCAGACCGGCTGGAACCTCGGGTTCGAATTCCGCACACCCATTGGTTTCCGGGCAGCGCGTTCACAAGTTCAGAACCTCGAGCTTCGGCTTGCACGCGCCCGTGCGGTGCTCAGCACGCAGGAGCTCGAAGTCAGTCACGAGCTCTCAAGCGCGTTTCAGTCGCTGGACCGCTGGTATAAAACTGCGGAAACCAACTTCAACCGGATGAATGCCGCTGCGACGCGAGTCAAGGCTTCACAGGTTGACTACGAGGTGGGGCGTTCGACGCTCGACCTGTACCTCCGGGCGCAGCTGAGCCTGGCGAACGCGGAAGTCGCCTACTACCGGAGCATTACTGAGTACAACAAGGCGATCTCGGAAGTTCACTTCCGCAAGGGAAGTCTACTCGAGCATAACAACGTTCACATCGGAGAAGGCCTCTGGGAAGGTGAAGCCTATTCCGATGCGCTGCGACGCGCCTGGGCTCGAAGTCACGCGTTCGACAATCCGACGCTGCAGACGGAGCCGGCCGAGTTTGTGACCGAAGTTCCGCCGGCCACTCCGATGATGCGTATGGTTCCTGGAGAGGTTGGTTCGTACACATTGCACGGAACCGAGGCGACGCCCGCCGCTTCTCCTTCGCCCGAACTTGCACCACCCGCCGAAGCGCCGCCGGAACCGCCGGCTCAAGTTCCGAAACCGGAACCGCTGCCGCTCGATCCGGATCCGGCGCCGAACGGTCGGCAAGAGCCGATGGCCGCGAAGCCGCTGATGAACCCACCAGCGCCGATCTCGGCCGCGCCGGAGATCGCGCCAAAACCGGCGATTCCGACGATTCAGGCACCGGTGCGGATCGAAGCCGACGAAGAGAACGAACTCTGGAAGCGAACGGATCTGGAGCCGAACGAGAATGCCCCGTCGCTTCCGATGAAGCGGGCTCTCGAAACACCGGTTCCGCAGCCCAGGACAATTGTTGCACCGATTGAGCCGGAAATCGCTCCGAATCTGGAGCCGGAGCAATGGCGCAGCCGAGAAAGCTCGACCGGCCAACTCGAGATGAACATCAATCCGAACCGGAACACGAATGTCGAACGGAATGCTGCACCGCGGCGCCAGGTGAAACTGGAGACACATGACGAATCGGATGTCATCACACGGACACCGACGAAAGGTGTGCTCATCGAACCTGCGGCCACCGTGATCCAGCCCATGAAGGATGTCTCGTCATCCCCCGCCAGTGGCGGACCGATGATTCAGGCGCGACCGGCCGCTCCAAAGATTCCCGCACCGGGACTCTTCCGGCCGAACGGTTCAGCGGCCACGACCCAGAACAAACACTGGACGCCGCGAAGCACGGGTGTGAAGTCGGCAGCGACACGGCCCGCGGAGAACAATGGATGGGCGCCGGCCGATTCGGCGAGCCAGGTCCAACCTGCAGAGTATGAGTCGGAAGTTCACATCGAATCGGGAGCTGGGAGCGAACGAGGGCAAGCTCTCCCGGACCTGCCGGTTCATCGCTGGCGCGGCACTGTGACGCCAGCCTCTGTGAAGGGTCAGTCGAGCGGCAAGTGAGCTCCTGACCGGCGGACCGGCTTTAGCCGCCGTCAAAAGGAGAGATTCCGGGGTGACGATCGGTCAACCCGTTATCTCCTAACCTTCTCTCGGGAAGCGATTTAAGACGACGGTTGTCGCGCGGCCGTTCGAGTTCACGCGACTCTCACCGTGTCTTAACAGTTTCTTAACAAGTGCCTCGTTTAATACGTGGGCAAACTCTGAATCGAAGTCCGCGCTGCAGCCCGTCTGCAGTGACCGCTTCGCGTCCGATCGGTGTGGCCGCCTTGCCCGGCGAAGGGCAAACGGTACCCTCCGAGTCCGCTACTACGAGACTGGTACACGATGAATTGCACGCGCGCAATGTTGTTGGGGATGCTCGCCTTGGGTTTCGTGCTCTTCACGATTCCCGCGAACGCACAAACGGCAATCGACCCGAAGCTTCCCGTCTACAAGAAGGTGCCGGGCGTTTCGGGAAGCATCAAGAGCGTCGGCTCCGACACGATGAACAACCTCATGGCCCTCTGGGCGGAGGGGTTCAAGAAGTTCTATCCTGACGTCAAGATTGAGATCGAAGGGAAGGGCTCTGCAACAGCTCCGCCGGCATTGATCGAAGGGACGGCAACTTTCGGTCCGATGAGTCGCGAGATGAAGGCCGATGAAATCGACGCCTTCGAAAAGAAATACGGCTACAAACCGACGATGCTGCCGACCTGCGTCGACATGCTCGCCGTCTATGTCAATAAAGACAACCCGATCAAGGGCCTGTCGCTGCAGGAGATCGACGCGATTTTCTCGAAAACCCGGAAGCTCGGCGCACCGGGTGACGTCACAACGTGGGACCAGATCGGGATGACGGGAGAGTTCCAGAACGCGCCGCTCAGTATGTACGGCCGCAACGCCGCATCCGGGACTTATGCGTATTTCAAGGAACATGCTCTCGGTAAGGGGGACTTTAAAGACTCCGTGAAGGAGCAGCCGGGAAGTTCCGCTGTCGTGCAGGGAGTCGGTGCCGAGAAGTTCGCCATCGGCTACAGCGGCATCGGCTACAAGACATCGGACGTTCGCGCACTTCCGCTCTCTGCAAAAAAGGGGGGCAAGGTCATTCCCGCGGATCCGAAGTTCGCGTACACCGGCGAATACCCGCTTTCGCGCTACCTTTTGCTCGCTGCGAACGTCAAGCCGAACCAGAAGCTTGATCCTCTCCGTCGAGAGTTCGTGAAATATATCTTGAGTAAGCAGGGGCAGGAGGCTGTCGTGAAAGACGGTTACTACCCGATGCCGGCAGCTGCGGCAGAAAAGGCCCTGAAGACGATGGGCATTACGACGAAGTGAGAGCCGGACGGCAGCGGGCTGTTACTGCAGGCTTCCGCACGGCGACAATTTATGGCCGAACGCAAGACGTTCACGGGGCGCATCCGACAGCGCCGCACGAAAAGGAGCGTGCGCGCAATCGATCTCGCTGCGCGCGGCCTCATCACCGTCGGCGGTCTCGGAACGATCATTGCCGTTACGACCGTCTGTGTCTTCCTCCTCTGGGTCGTAGCACCGCTCTTCCTCTCCGCATCGATTCAGGAAACTGCCCGCTTTTCGGTCCCACATTCCGAAGTGCGGCCGCTGCACCTGGAAGTCGACGAGTACCGGACGCTCGTCGGGACGCTCCTTCCGAACGGGACGTGGCAGGTCGTCCGGGCCGACAACGGCCAGGCGATTGCCGAACGACCACTATTTGACGGGACGGCGCCGACCGCGTTCGCACAGGTGGCGGACAAGCGAGACATCGTCTTCGGGTTCGCGGATGGAAGCCTGAAGCTCGCGAGTATTGCATCCGAGTCCAGATTTCTCGCGGAAGACGAACTGACTGAAGCGCTCAAAAAGCTCGTAAGCGGAGAAATCCTGGCGCACGAAACGGGAATTGCGCAGAAGACGGAGCAGGGAGAGATTCGGTCGCAAACGCTCGAGGTCAAAGTCGTCGAGCCTGCACTCGACGGCGTTCCCGGCTCCGCGATCCAGCTCGTCGATGAGGCGATCTCGGGGGAGAATCGAGTCGTCGCGACTTTCGCAGCCGACGGACAGCTGCGTGTGCACTCGCTTCAGGCAAGTAAGAATCTGTTAACCGACGAGACGACATTCGCAATCGATCAAACCTCGGTTGCCCCGCTGCCGTCAAACTCCGCTGGACCTCCGAGATTCCTGAAGCTTTCAGGACGTGGAGATCAGCTGTACGTCGTGTGGCCGGATGGCCGCCTCCTTCGTTATTCACTGGCCGATGTCTCGAAACCGATCCTGGCCGAAGAATTTGATCTCGTTGAAGACTCGTCATCGACGCTCGAACGGCTTCAGCTTCTTCTCGGCGGGACGACTCTCATTGCGGGAGATTCGAAGGGGCAGGTGACGGGATCGTTCTTGATCAACGTCCCGGCCGATGTTCCCGCCGGCGGAGTCTCGGATGGCCGGAAGCTCGTCACCGCACATACCCTGCGCGGGCCGGCGTCCGCCGTCACATCGCTCGGAATGTCGTCGCGAACAAGAATGGTTGCCGTCGGCTATGCGGATGGAACCGCTCGGATCTTTTACGTTCCGAGCGACAGCGAAGTGGCTCGATGGACTGTCGCCGACGGCCGGCCTGTCGACCACCTGCTGATTGCCGAGAAGGAAGACGCACTCTTCACTTCCGCCGAAGGGACCTTCATCGCTTCCAGTTTCGAGCCGCGGCACCCGGAGGCCAGCTTTCGATCACTTTTTCTGCCGGTCTGGTACGAAGGTTACGAGAAGCCGGAGTATGTCTGGCAGTCGTCGGGTGGAAGCGAAGACCTGGAACCGAAGCTGAGTCTCGTTCCGCTGATCTTCGGCACCTTGAAGGCGACGTTCTACTGCATGCTGTTCGGCGTGCCGATCGCGATGTTCGCGGCGGTCTACACGAGCGAATTCCTGCACAAGCGGGCCCGCGCGAAGATCAAACCGACCATCGAGATCATGGCGAGTCTGCCGAGCGTTGTTCTCGGGTTTCTGGCCGCATTGGTCTTTGCACCCTTCGTG
>JBFWWA010000372.1:0-5524 GCA_050246455.1 Planctomycetaceae bacterium | reverse complement strand
ATTCCGCTCAAGGAGCGGATGCAGATCCGCGGGACTTTCGGCCCCGATGGGTTCGTCGGCAAGCTTCAGGCCGGTTCGCTCAAAGGATTCGAAGACGCGCTCGTCGTGACCTCCCTCAATCGCCGACTCGCGGCGACCGTCGACGCGGACGGCACGGTCACTGCCAAATCGGGCGGAGTGCTCGCACGGAGCGAGTATCTCACCACAACATTTCTCAATGACGAACAGCAGCGGCGTCTCGCCGTTTTCAAGCAGCTCTTGAGCGGTGGAAAGTATGCGAAGTACGGCGCATCCCCGTCGCTCCTCGCATGGACCAGTCCGATCGATCTCAATTTCATCTATCCTCCCGACAGCAAGCGGACCGGCTCGGCGCTTGCGGCCATTCCCATCGAGATCGAACGCCCGGCGCCCGGAACGGAAATTGTCATTCCGTCACCGTTCATTGCCAGCCGCGACGTCGCCGGACCGACCGCGCTCCCCGGATCGCGGCAGACGTACAACTTCCGGGACGGCACCTGGTCGGAACGGCCGGAACCGGCGCGCACGTGGCTCCGCTTCGAACTCCCGTCCGAAGTTCTGCCGATCAAACTCACGAGCGTGCAGCTGAACCTCCAGGTGAGCGCTCCGTCACGCACCCTGGAAATTGAAGGGTTCAGCGGGCCCGACCAGGTCGTCCCGCTCGCAAAGCAGTCGAACCCGATGGGGACGTTCTCATTCAAAATCGATCGGCCGGAAGTCCTCGAGGTTGACGGCAACGGCAACATCACTTTCGGCCTCAACATCTTTGATTCCGCCCCCGTCAATAAAGACCCGAGAAACGGCGGCGGCGAAAACTTCTGGAAAATGGAATACGTCGATCTCGAAGTCCGCGGTCAGACCGCGGCTCCCTGAACGTCGGATGTGGAGAATGCCATGGGCTCAACAGCCCCGGTCGTTGTGACCGACAAACTGACGAAGCGCTACGGTGAATTCACCGCGCTCGATAATCTTTCGATCTCGCTCGATCGCGGGAACATCCTCGGTTTCATCGGCCCCAACGGCGCCGGCAAGACCACGACGATCAAAATCCTCGTCGGTCTCGCCAAACCGACCAGCGGCACCGCGCACATCGCCGGATGCGACTGCACCCAGGATGCCAAGAAGATCAAGCGGCTCGTCGGCTACATGCCCGACAAGTTCGGCTCCTATCACAACATGCGGGTCCGCGAGTATCTCGATTTCTTCGGAGCCGCCTTCGGCATTCACCGCCGCGATCGAACCAAGCGGGTCGCCGAGGTCCTCGAAATCACGAATGCGGCTTGGATGCAGGACCGCTACGTCGAAAGCCTCAGCCACGGCATGCAGCAGCGCATCGGCATCGCGCGCACCCTGCTCCACGACCCTGCGGTCCTCATTCTCGATGAACCGGCCAACGGGCTCGACCCGCAGGCGCGCATCGAGATGCGCGAGATCATCCTCAAGCTCGCCGCGGTCGGAAAGACCCTCATCGTCACAAGCCACATCCTTCCGGAACTGTCGCGCATCTGCGACCGTGTCGCCATTGTCACGCAGGGAAAGCTCAGGGCCTTCGGCACGCTCGAGGAAATCACCCGCAAAATCAGCCAGAAGCGGACGATCGAAGTCGAGCTCGCGAACGCCGCGCAGTTGAATGCGGCCGCTGAAATCATCGCCGGGCTCGGTGAATCCGGTGCGGAGATCGCAACCTCGCCGACCGAATCAACCGTCCGTTTCCGCACCAGCAAGCCGGAGAATGAGCTCGGCGAGCTGCTCAGCAGGCTTGTCCGCGCGAACATCACCGTCAATCAGTTCAGCGAACTGCAAAGCGACCTCGAGGAAGCGTTCCTCGCCGTAACGCGCGACACCACCGCTCCTCAGAAAGAGCGGAAGCTGGAAGAGGCTCCTCCCCGCCGGGCTGCCGCCGGAGGGCAGCGATGAACAACCCGATCATCGAACGCGAGCTTGTCCGCGTGCTGCGGACGCCGCAGGCGCTGATGATTCAGATCGGTCTCGCGGTCGCGTTCGCGTTCCTCGTCATTTTGGCCTGGCCCACCGACGGACAGGTCGATCTCTCCGGATTCCGGTCGCGCCATGTCTTTCAGCTCTTCGGTTACGGATTGCTGACCGCGCAGCTGCTGCTCGTTCCGGTCTTTCCCGCAACGTCAATCGTCCGCGAGCGGACGCAGGGAACACTTGCGCTGCTGCTCAACTCGCCGATGACCTCCGTCTCGATCTATTTCGGCAAGCTGCTCGGTGTCCTCGGATTCGTCGGCCTCCTGTTGATGATGAGCATTCCCGCGGCCGCAGCCTGCTACGCCCTCGGTGGAATCTCGCTGACGGGAGACGTCGTCGCTCTCTACGGTGTTCTCGCGCTGGTCGCGGTGCAGTACGCCGCGCTCGGCCTCCTTGTCAGCAGCTATGCGAGTTCGACCGACGCCGCGCTCCGGCTCACCTACGGCCTCGTGCTGCTCCTCGCGGTCGTCACGATCGGCCCGTACCTCTTTCTTCAGGGAAGCACCGGCCCCCTTGCGTCGCTGGCAACATTCCTCCGGTCCATTTCGCCGATCCCCGCCGTTATGGAAATCGTCGGGCATGGGGATGTCGGCGGACAGGGACTCGCCGGTGCGACCGGCACCGTTTCCCGTTTCTGCATCACGTCGATCGTGATCACGATCGCACTGGTGATCGCCAACATTCTGCGACTCAACCAGCGGATGCTCGACCGCTCGCGCGCCGCCGGTGTGATGACCGACGACCGCTCGACCGGACAGCGCGTCGCACGCCGCGTCTTCTTCCTCGTCGATCCGCAGCGCCGCAAGGCGGGAATCGGCCCCTTCGTCAATCCGGTAATGGTCAAGGAGTTCCGCTGCCGTCGGTTCGGCCGCTCCCACTGGATGCTCCGGCTCATCGCGGCCTGTGCACTACTTTCGCTCGGGCTCACCTATGCCGCAACCGCCGGAACGATGGACTGGGGCGTCAATACCATCGGCGGCATCATGGTCATTCTGCAGGCGACCCTGATCATTCTTCTCACGCCGAGCCTCGCGGCCGGCCTCATCAGCACCGAACGGGAAAGCGGCGGCTGGCCGCTCCTTCAAATGACGCCGCTTTCCGCAGGCGCCATCGTGCGCGGAAAGCTCATGTCGGCCGCCTGGACGCTCGCACTCATTCTGTGCGCGACCCTTCCGGGATACCTGGTAATGGTCGTCATTCAGCCCGGCCTCACCCAGCAGATTTTCCGCGTGCTGATCTGTCTCGTTCTCACGGCTGTATTCTCTCTGCTTTTGAGCGCCGCGGTGAGCAGCCTGTTCTATCGCACCGCGACAGCCACTTCCGTTTCGTATTCGATCCTGGTCGGGCTCTGCGCCGGTACGATGCTCATCTGGCTGGGGCGCGACACCCGCTTCGGCCACTCGACCGTCGAAAAGGTTCTTTCGCTCAACCCGATGGCTGCGGCGTTGCAGGTCATCGAGCTTCCCGGATTCGCCGAGTATCGCCTGGTCCCCGCGAACTGGTGGATTATCGGTTTCGCTTCGCTTGTCTGCCTCGTCGTTCTGTGTGCCCGCGTCTGGAAGCTGACCCGTCCCCAGTAAGCCGCTCTGCAACGATATGACGGATTCATCCATGACCGCTTCGCGTCGCCTGACACGCATCCGCGTGAGCATTTCCGCGTTCGTCCTCGCGTTTGCACTCCCATCGCTGCTCGTTGCTGGCGAGACGCCGCTTGACTCTGCGATGTATACGGAACCGATGCTGAAATCGCCCGGCGAGGCAAGTGCGTTCGCTCCGGAACTGAAATCGCTCTGGCTCGATGCGCTCGGCCAGCCCAACGCCGACCTGCAGCGCCAGTCCGCCGACGCAATCGCCGCCGCCCACAAGCTCGGACTGGCCGGGCTCGAGGAAAGCGTACCGCTCCTGATCAAGCTCATCGAAGGAACCGAAACGCAGTCGCTCGCAAAACTGAGCGCCGCCCGCGCCCTCGTTGCACTCGATGCGAAATCCGCCGCGGGGGCATTCGAAGCGCAGCTCGCGACCGCCGACGGAGAACTCGCGGCAGTCATCGAACCGGCCCTTGCAAAATGGAACCCGGCGGGTCTCACGGACGCGTGGCTCAAACGGCTCGCGAATCCGGAAAGCCGGCGCGGTCCGCTTCTGCTCGCAATCCGCGGATTGAGAAGTTCCGCCGACGAACAAGCGGCGAAGCCGCTCCGTGAGATCGCGATCAATTCCTCCGCCGACTCGTCGCTCCGCCTCGAATCGGCCCGATCCCTCGGTGCGATCCAATCGACGGGGCTCGAGGACGACGCCCGCCGTCTTGCCGGGGTGAAGACGGCGCGCGGCGTGATCGACCGCCTCGCCGCCGCCTCGATGCTCGCTAAGCACACAAGCGACGCCGCCCTCGCGACATTATCCGAACTTGCCAACGATCCCGAGCCCGCAGTCATCGTCGCGGCACTCGGCAGCATGCATGAACAGAAATCGTCGCTCGCTTTCCCGATCGCCGAGAAGTCGATCAGCCATGCCGATTCCGGCGTCCGGGCAATTTCCGCACGTATCCTCGCCGCCACGCCGACCGAGCAGCGGCTGCTGATGCTCGCCGTCCGCCTTGATGACGAGAACTCCACCATTCGCGGCGATGTCCGGAAATCGCTCGAATCGATTGCCGCCGACGAAAAGCTGGGATCGACCGTTCGAGAAATCATTCCCGGCGCCCTCGCGCATAAAAGCTGGCGGCCGCAGGAGCAGGGAGCGCTGCTCGCGGGTGCGCTCGATCTCGAGTCGACCGCCGATAAACTCGTCACGCTCCTCGACTCCCCGCGTCCCGAAGTCTTCGTCGCCGCGGCCTGGGCGCTCCGAAAACTCTCCGTCCCGTCGACCGCCGATGCGATGAACGGGAAGCTGATGCGCGAAGGAACGAAGATCCTCGCGCAGCGGCGCGGCAACGCTCCCGCGCCTCCGGAAGAAAAAGACCCGCAGATCTCTTCCCGCGTGGTGCGCCGTGCGAAGGACGAGCAGTTTTCGCAATTGATGCAGGCGCTCGGAACTCTCAAGCACGCCTCGGCGGAAACCGTCCTCAGTGCCTGCGTGAGGCCGAACGCAGCCATCGGATTCGAAACCCGGTCCGCAGCCATCTGGGCACTCGGGCACATTCATGCCGGCAAGACGGACTCAAAGTACGCCGAACAGATGGCGCAGCGGCTGAACGACGTCGACGGCAACGTCCCCGAAGACAACCGCGTCCGCCGAATGTCGGCCATCAGCCTCGGACGGATGAAATCCCAGGCCGGCATGGCCGCGCTCCGCCGTTTCCAGAACGAGCCGACCGTCGTCGGCGCCGCCTGCGTCTGGGCGCTTCGTGAAATCACCGGCGAGAACGTTCCCGACCCCAAGCCCCTCCGGGTGGTGCGCACCGGCTGGTTCCTCGAACCCATCTCCGCACCGGGTGACGCCGGCCAGGGTGCGGCGGCCGTCGCACCTGTGGGGAACTGAACCGTCGCGCCGATCGAAAGGAGTCGACGTCGTGAAC
>JBFWWA010000371.1:0-5544 GCA_050246455.1 Planctomycetaceae bacterium | reverse complement strand
GAGGTACATCTCTCCCGCCTCGCGCATCGGTTGATTCGGTTCGATGCCGATTACCGAGTGTCCCAACCGGAGAAACAGCTCCGATGAAAATCCGGTCCCTGACCCGACGTCGGCGACTGTTTGCGGACCCGACCAGCTGAACTGCTCTGCGAGAATCGAGACGACCGCGTCGGGATACCCGGGACGATAGCGAACGTAGTTTTCAAGGCGGTCGGAAAAACGCTGGGTCGAGTTGCTGTTCACGAATGGCGTCTTCTGTCCGTTGGTTGTTCACCGGCAATGATTCGCCGCGCTTTCCAGAGCGACTCGAGGACTGCTTCCACGTATTCCGGTTCGGAGAACGGGCTCATGATGTACGACTTGAGAGCGACGATCGGCTCGCCGTAGTCGCTTTCGCGATAGCAGTCGGTCAATGAAATGACGACACCTTTCCCCTGCAGCGCGTCGGCGTGCACCAGTTCAAAGATGCGCCGGTTGTAATCGTTGTGGGCGCGGAGCTTTTCGACGTAGCGCGGGTCGGATTGTTCGCGCTTTGGTGCGTCGAACGTGTCGACGCCGTCAGGGTAGACGCGGAACAATGTCACCGGACCGAAATTCCCCCGGTTGAGGACCGTTGTGGCGGAATGTCCGTCGAGATGCTCGCGAAGTTCTTCCGCCATGCTGACGAGATGCCCGAGCAGCGCGCGAAGGCCGTCCTTGCCGAAGAGGAGCAGATTGGCGAGAGCGGCCATCGGACCTGAGCCGTTGCGCGTCGTTTCGAGCGTGTATTTGCCCGGGTGATAGTCGCCTGACTGGAACAGGTACGGCATCGCACTTTCATCGCGCAGCAGCAGCGAGAGATCGTTCCGGTCGCGCGAGAGAAACAGGCTCGACGTGTACGGCGTGAAACCGGTCTTGTGGAAGTCGATGCCGACCGAATCGGCGAGCGGCAAGTGCTCGATGCGGCGATGCGTTCCGGCGAGCGCCCGCAAGGTCCGGTTCGGAAAGTCGAGCGGGTTGGCGTCGAAGTCGTAGTCGTTGAAGACGCTCCAGGCCCAGCCGATGACGGCGTCCGCGTGAATGTGAGGTTTATAGTCGAGCGAAAACTCATCGACCGCAGCGTCGCGCATCGCATGGAGCGATTCGAGATCGTCAAGGCCGAAGGCGTCGGTTGTTCCCATCGTCGCGACGATTGCCGCGACTTTGCGCCCTTCCTTCAGCAGATCCTTGAGCATCGACTCGGCGAGGCAGGTGCGGATTTCGTTTTCGGGGGTGGCAGGAACCTGCACGACGTTCTCTTCACCGATGCCGAGCCACGCGGCGACACTTCTGCAGGCATAATGCGCCCGTTCCGAGCAGAGAATCGCGGTTGGCTCGCGGACACCGGTTCGCGAAGTGCGCGGGCAGGCTTTCTCAAGCCCGATCTTCACGCCGTAGAGCAGGGTGCCGGTGCCGCCGAATGTGAAGACACCGCCGGCCTGTTCGGGGTCGTACCCGAGAAGTGCGGCGGTCATTGCCGAAACTTCGACTTCCGCCATCGAGACGCGACGGCCCGATTCGTCGCTGACGAGGTTCGGGTTGTAGATCGAAGGGAGCAGGCCGCCGATGATGCTCGGAATGGTCGGCGATGGGACGACGTTGATCTGCGAGCGGGGATGCCCCCAGATAAACATTCCCGAGAGGTACGAAACGAGCCTTTCGGTGACCGCTTCAAGTGTCTGCGGCTCGGCCGCGACGCGGCTGGTTCGCGCAGCGGCATAATCGAGCACCGCCGGCGAGCCGAGCATCGGGGCGAGCGATTTCATTTTGTCGACGTCATCGAGCGCCCGCAGAAACGAGAAAACGAAGTACGCGTCATGCAGGCGATCGGAAACGGGCCGCGGGAACGCCTGCCGGAGCGATTCAACGATCTGTTTGTAGAGAGCCGGTTCGTGAGGTTGCGACATGCGAGCGCGCGATGCGAAAGTCGTAAGGTGGAAGTTCGCGCCTGAAAGAACGCGGTCGCAGTTCCGATGCGACGCGAGCATCATACAGCGAACGAGGCGGAATGCGAAATTGCAGCGACTCGGGAAGGTGTCGTTGAGTCTTCGGAAGCCCGGTTCGAGCGGGTATTGAGACGACCTGTTTCGCTTCGCTCAGCGCGCCTTGGAGATCCATGATTCGCATTTGCTGCAGCCTGTTTCCAGAATCCCGATTTCTGAAAGCAGAACCCCCCGCGGTGGTTTCGTTCGAACTTCCGCTCCCTGACGAGTCGGGGCAGGCTCACAGGGGTGAGGAGCGGTACGGTTCGATTGATGCACACGCGGGGGGCGGGTGGGGCTCACTTCGTAAGTTGCAGAGTCAGTCGTTTGTTGGAGCAGCACCTCGTTTCATTTCGGATTTCGGATTATGGTCTGCGGACTGAACTGCTGCGGCTTCCACAGTTACGGCCGGTCTCCCGACCGAGCCACTCTTCGTTGACCACAGGTCTCCATTTTCGCGGGAGACCTGCGGTCGGCTCCCAGTGCCGCGGTCAGGAGACCGCGGCACAACAGCATGCTTTTCTCCACTCTTCGCACTGGCGGCCGAAAGCGGCCGCCAGTGGCACACAAAACTGTTCTCAATAACTCTCTGGCGGATCGCTGAAGCCTGACCGCTGAACCCTTCTCATTAGCTACCGATTCGGTTTGTGGCGGGAGTCTTCGAGTTCGACTTGTCCGCGGCCATGTTCGAGAGCTGTTCGCTCTTGGCAACATTCACCGCAGTTTCGAGGTCACGATCGCTTCCCTTCACAAGCTCTTCGAGAGCAACCTGCACGTCAGGGCTGACGCCGGCGCCCGCCATCACGCGGCCGTTCGGCGAGTAGAACTTGGCAGTCGTCAGTCGCAGGTTTCCGGAAACCGTCTGCAGGGGGAAGTGCGTCTGCACCGTACCCTTGCCGTAAGACTTCCGTCCGACCACCAGACCACGTCCGTTCTCCTGAATAGCAGCAGCGAAGATTTCGCTGGCGCTGGCTGAGTTCTCATCGACAATCACAACGAGCGGGGTCTTCCAGGTCTGTTCGTACCGGGCGTACTCGGCGCTGTTGTCGGCCTGCGTCCGTCCCCGGGTCGAGACGATCGAACCCGAAGGAAGGAACTTGTCCGAAAGTTCGATCGCCGTGGTCAGCAACCCGCCCGGGTTTCCCCGAAGGTCGATGATGAGCGACTTCATTCCCTCGCGATGCAGAGCCCACAGAGCCTTGTCCATTTCGTTCGACGAGTTCTGAGAGAACTTGTCGAGCTTGATGTAGCCAACCTTTGAGTCTCCACCAACCATCTTGAACTCGCTGACACTGTGAATCTCGACACGTTGACGGGTCAGCGTGGCGGTCAGATTCTTTCCGTCGCGAACAATTCCGAGCGTAACCCGGCTACCCGCCGTTCCCTTGATCAGATCGACTGCATAATCGAGTCCTTTACCCTTGAGAGACTTGCCGTCGATCATGGTGATGACGTCGTCCCCCTGGAGTCCGACCTTAGCGGCAGGTCCGCCGCTCAAGGCCTTCACCACGAGCATTCCGTCATCGTGCGGCTTGATCTCGACACCGATACCGACGATGTGATCTTCCAGGTCCGCACTCGGCCGGCGAGTTTCCTCGGTCGGCTCGAAGGCGGAGTATTTATCGAGCGAGTCGGTTGCACCGTTCACGAACTCGAGAGCCACGGCAGAAGGCTTGAGGCCGATCTGACGGCTGCCGAGATCCATCACCGCGTACATCATCTGCAGCGAATCGTTGCCGGTGCGGACGTTCCGCGTATCGAACAGCTTGACCAGTTCCTGCTGGAACGTCTTCGCCTGCTGCGGCTGAAGCTTCAGACGCATCGCTTCCACAAACGCTTTGTTCTCGACCGCGAGTGACAGGGATTTCATGGCCTGCTTCACGCGGATGCTGTAGGTCGTCGGCTCAATATGACGACCGTCGATCAAGCCGCTCACTTCCTGGTACAGACGGACAACCTGCTCGGTCGGGACGTTGTTCACGAACCGGACGATGACCGGGTTCGAATAACGGGCCGTCAACTTCTGGTGAATGAGCTGCGGTTCGGTCATCGACTCTTCCGGGCGAGCCGCGGGAGCGACCGGCGCTTTCGGAGTCGTGGGAACCGAAGGCTTCACCATCGGAACCGGGGGAACAGGGAGGTCCTCGGGTTCGGCCGGCGCGGGCGAACCGCGTGACGGCGTTTTTCCTTTGAGACCACCGATGGGAAATTCGTCCGGGTTCCCCGGGAATGCATCGCCACTGTTGAGAAAAAGGTCTTCAGCCGGAGAACTCGAGTTCGCGAACGGCAAGTCCTGTTCGGGAGCAAGCTGCTCCTGGGCTTCGCCGGCGAAGGTGAGTCCGGTCGTCATGACAACGACTCCCGCAAGAAGGCCGACGCAAGAGAGCCGGCGTGTGACACGTTGAATTTTTGAAGTCAGCGATTGGAGGGCATTGCGAAACATTTCAGCAGGTCCTTTCTGAGTTCCGTTTTCAGAATCGCGTTTGAAGATCATTCTTCGATGGTCGCGATTCCGTGTTCCTGTTCTGTTGAATTGAGATTGATTCCGATCGGGCCTCGCTACTGGGCGAAGGCCCGCTACGGCTGTTACACGAGTTACACGACAAACGGGTGCGGGTATTGGTCCGAGCAGTTCGCCACCAGTTCTTCCCTTACAACCGGTTTCATTTCCGGCTTGTTGCTGGCGACGGCCGAGGCGGTCGGTCGGACTTCGTCGCAGAGTTCGGCCCGAAGCACGCGGACGTTCGCCGGGGCTTCGATTCCGATCTTCACGGTGCTCCGGCCCGTGCGGATGACCTTCACAAAGATGTTGTCGCCGATCTGGATCATTTCCGAGCGTTTGCGGGTGAGGACTAACATTTCGATTCCTTTCGCGGTTCCGATTTCCTTGAACATGTGGCTTTCAGCCACTGAGTCGTTTACTCGTTGCGAGACACCTCGCGGATTCGACTCATAATGAGCCAAATGAAAAGCGAAGGGTGTGCCAATTGGGCCACAGCAACTCTCGTGGCTGACTCAATTTTCCATAAAGTCTTTTATAGTAATGGAATATTGTTGTTTCTCATGTGTCGATACGACCTCCGGGTTTGTCGAAAATTCCAGGAAATACAAGGGCTCAGACACCGGAATTACAATGGTTCGCGCGCGGAGTAGTCCTCAAGACGCGACAGGTTGCAAATGGGTGTTGTCATAGTGATCTGTTTAGCTCTTGCCACACTATATATTCCTCTGGAAAACCGTGGCTTCGTTGTAACTTTGACATGGCGATCTGTTGCGGAAATGATCGAATTGGCACGGCGCGTGCATTCAAAGGGATTCGTGAAAGGCGACAAGTCCCGCAAGTAGGCGGGACGGCCGCACAAACAATCCAACCGGGGCTTTGCGGCCTCAAACAAAAGGGAGATGGGAAATGAACGCGCAATTCAGACTTGGAATGGTGAAGCGAACAGTCCTGGCTGTCGCGGGTTTGGCAGCCATCTGCGTGGCGAACAGCGCCTTTGCGGGGAACGTCTACTATCCGGCGACGGCCGCGACTCCGTACTAC
>JBFWWA010000370.1:0-5550 GCA_050246455.1 Planctomycetaceae bacterium | reverse complement strand
GCGCGGCTCGACCTGAGCGACGCCCGGGATTTCTTCGAACTGCCGGGCAAGCGAACGCGGCGCCCGCTTCATGTGTGCGAAAACGTCGGCGAATCGATAACGCTCATAGTAGGTATACTGGCTGACCTGAAGCGACTGGAGCGTGCTGAGCGCCATCACGAACGTTGCGACACCGCTCGCAATTACCGCGCAAATGGCGATCGCCTGCCCCTTCATGTGCATCAGGTCGCGGAACAGCTTTCGGTCGAGCGCGCTCATCGATCGATCACCACTCCAACTGGTCGGCGCGGAGTTTGTTCTCGTTCGTCCTGATTCCGGCGATGCGCCCATCGGAAATTGAGATCACTCGATCCGCCATTGCCGAGATGACCGCGTTGTGCGTAATGACGGCGGTTGTCGTACCGAGTTCGCGGTTCACGCGCTCAATCACTTCGAGAACGACGCCGCCCGTGTGCACGTCGAGCGCGCCGGTGGGCACATCGCACAAGAGCACCTGCGGGCGTTTGGCAATTGCCCGCGCAATGGCAACGCGCTGCTGTTCGCCGCCCGAGAGCTGCGAGGGAAAGTGATGACGACGGTCCCCGAGGTCGACAAGCTCGAGCGCCTCGTCCGGATCCATTGGATCCCGCGAAATCTCCGTGACAAGCGCCACGTTCTCGCGCGCCGTCAAACTCGGGATCAGGTTGTAGAACTGAAATACGAAGCCGACATGTTCGCGCCGGTAGCGGGTCAGAGCAGCGTCATCGAAGTTGGTGAGTTCGTTGTCCCGATAACGAACCCGCCCGCTCGTAGGGGCGTCGAGTCCACCCAGAATGTTGAGGAGAGTCGACTTTCCGCTGCCCGAGGGGCCCAGAAGCAAGACAAACTCACGCGGGTACAGTTCCAGGTCGATTCCACGCAGTGCATGAACCTCGACCTCCCCCATGTTATAGACCTTCGTGAGGGAACGAGCCTCGAAAACGGGGAGGCCGGACCCGATGGTCGACGTCCTGGAAACGGGGACAGAATGCGGAGACTCGGTCATGGGCTCATTATAAGTCGTTGCGGGATTACGTGGTATCGACCTTCCCGGGATGTTTTCTTCGCGCGCGAAGCGGGAAGAACCCGCGACTTCGTCGTCAATTGCTGCCGGTCAGGCAAACTCTGCGGCTCGCGTTAGATTCGATAGGTACGGAAGCGATGGCTTATTGGGGCGGTTCGGTTCAACCGACATTTACGATAGGACCCGTTCCAACGAGAGAGTTCCATGCGCGCGTTCGACCGTCGGATGCTGATCTTTTTCATCACGGCAATGTTGCTGCCGGCCTGTGCCCAGGTTCCGTTCGGGCGAGATCGAACAGCGTCGATCAATGACGAACCAGACTCCGGCATCACGGCAATTTCTTCCGAACGGGGACACGAAACAACACTGAAAGTTCGCGGCGATTCGTCGCGAATCAATAAAGTAAGCCACGAGCACGCTCCAGACGACGAGTTCGCTGCTGAAGAAAACGACCGACTTGCGGCAGCGAACGATGATTCGGAAGCGACGGTCCCCCCCGCTCCGGGCGGAGAGACGGATGGATACACGCTCGCACAAATTGAACAGATAGCATTACAGAACAATCCGGCGCTCGCCCAGGCGGCGGCCAGAGTCAGCGCGGGATATGGCCGTCAGATTCAGGCGGGGCTCTATCCCAACCCCAAAGCGGGGTACATGGGTTCCGAAATCGGCAGCGATGGGACGGCAGGTCAGCAGGGAGCTTTTGTCGAGCAGGAATTTGTTCGCGGTGGAAAACTGGCGTTGAATCAGAATGTGGCAGGCTGGGAGGCGCAGCGCCTGGGATGGGAAGCCAAGGCCCAGGAATACCGCGTACTTACCTCGGTGCGGCAGAGCTTCTATGAAGTGCTGATCGCACAGAAGCAGGTTGAGCTCGCGGAACGGATTCTGGGCACAAGTCAGGAAGGTTCAAAAGTCGCCGATACGCTTTTCAAGGCGAAACAGGGGAATCGCGTCGACCTGCTTCAGGCCCGCGTTGAAGCAAACAATGCCCGCATCCTTGTCGCAAAATCGAAGAATCGTTACCAGGCCGCCTGGACGCGCCTCGCGACCAACCTCGGTACCGCGCGCATGGCACCGGTTACGCTTGTCGGCGAAATTGAAAGCTCGCCGCAGGAGTTGAACGCCGACGACGCATTGGCGCAGATTCTTTCAAACAGCCCCGAACTCGCGGCAGCCCGGACGAAAATCGCTCGAGCGCAGGCAGCGCTAGAACGGGCGCGCGTCGAGCCAATTCCGAACGTCGAGGTACAGGCTGGTGCGCAGTACGACTACAGCAGTAACGAACCGATAGCAATGCTGCAAATCGGTCTGCCGATACCCGTCCACAATCGAAACCAGGGAAACATCCAGGCTGCGGAGTGTGAACTCGTCGCCGCTCATCGCGAAGTGGAACGCGTGCAGCTGGATCTCGAGAACCGCCTTGCATCTGTTCTCGAACGGTATCGCAATGCCCAGGTACAGATCGAACGCTTCCGCAACGAGATCCTTCCTGATGTGAAGGAATCGCTCAATCTCGTCACACTCGGCTACCGCGAACAGGAACTCGACTACATCCGCTTCCTCACCGCCCAACGAACCAATTTCCAGACGAACATCGACTACCTTTCGGCGTTGCAGGAGTGGTGGGGAGCCCGGCTGGAAATCGAAGGGGCACTGCTGGTCAACGGCCTCAGCGCGCCGGCGGGCGAGTGACGGGTGTCTTCAATCGGATGGCAACTGTCGCGAACTCGTGACACAGACGCGACGGCATACCGCGGTCGGTTTTCTGCGGTTTTTCTCCGCAATTCGGCCCCCAATCATCACTTACAGAATGCGGGCAGACAACGGGGTGCCATTGGCAGTAAAATTGCCTGTTGAATCGGCCCGTTCCGATACGGCGAGAAGGCCCCCTTCAGGTCCGTCTTGACGCAATCGGCCTAAAGTGAAACCATTCGGGCTGTCATGCCATTGAGGTCGCCGGTGTTCCGCTTCATCACCAACATCCTGACCGCATTCGCGATTCTCGCGCATTCGCTCTTTGGATGCTGCACGCACAGCGCAGAAGCGCATGAAGTGAACGGAGAGAGCCTCGCCGCCGAGAGCCGCGAAGGCTGCTGTTCGCACAGCTGCTCATCGCCGCAGAACAGTTCGCAGGTTGAACAATTCACGGAAGAGGGCACCGCTCCGGACCACGGCGACAGTCACGAGCGAAAGCATTGCCATGATGAGACCTGCAGCTTCGTCTGCGCGTCTCTCGTGAAGGTTTCAACACCGTTTGAGATGTCGACATTCGACATGCTCCCCGCAGACGCCGCCGCGGCGATGGCGCGGTCCGTTCTCGGTCGAATTGCCCGCGCAGCCGAAGGATATCGCGCCGGGATGCCTCTGACGCTGCGCGCACAGGCGTGGCTCGGGGTCTGGCTGGTTTAAGCCGCTCGCCGAACTCTTCTCGCAATCGTAGCGCGATTGCTGCGCGCAACGAATCCCGTGAACGGACTTTGTTCACCTCGCTCCGCACGACTCTGTAACTCCGGTTCGACGCGGTCTGTCGAACGGATTGATCCAATACCGGCGCGTAGTGCGCCATTCCGAAACCATATCGCCCATACGGGCTCACTGGAGTTCTCCATGTCGACTCTTGTCAAGACGCACGGCAGCGTTTCCCTTCTTGCAGCTGCTCTGACTCTGTTCTTCGGCACGTTAAACGCTGTTCGCGCCGACGAAGGTCACGCTCACCCGGAGAAGGGTCCTCGCGGCGGAGCGCTCGTCGAACTCGGCGAAGAAGAATTTCACGCCGAAGTGCTCCACGACCACGATTCACATACCGTGACGATTTTTCTGCTCGACGGGAGCGCACGCCGGCCGGTCGGAATCGATTCGCGCGAGGTCCTCGTCAACATCCGCATCGGCCGCAAGGCTAAGCAGTTCAAGGTCGCCGCCGCACCGCAGAAGGGTGACCGTGCCGGGTACAGCACCCGCTTCGCCGCTCGCAGCGAGGAACTCTGCCACATGCTCGATGAGCACGAAGCTGACGCGCGACTGAACGTCCGGATTGCCGGTCGCGGCTATTCGGGAAAGATTCCGCACGTCCACGATCACGATCATGACCACGAACACGATCACAAGCACTAAGGCTGACGGCAGGCTGCCGGCGACAGTTCATCGGCAGCGTTGAAGAAAACATGGTTGCTCGGGATCAGGACGATCCCGCCCGTTTCCGCCGAACACCTCGGCGGGACAAGGAACGCTCAAGAGGGCTGTGAGATGAGAAAACCGGTACTCTGGATGATCGTCATTGCGTGCGTCGTTGGAATTGGCGCGTTTCTGGGGCGCGATCGCTGGCAGCCGCTCGTGACGAATCTGCGAGCGTCCACCGCTACGTCGGGCGGAGACGAGGACGCGCACGAAAGCCACGATCATGACGGGCATGATCATGGACACGACCACGCACACGATGACCCCGATTCAATCGAGCTTTCCGAACAGGCGCGTCGCAATATCAATCTGCACGTCGGCCCGGTCGAGCTATCTACCTTCGAACGCTCCATGACCGTTCCCGGAATGGTCGTCGAACGCCCCGGCCGGACGAAGATTCACGTCGCCACTCCTTTAACCGGAGTCGTCACCAACGTCCGCCCGATTCAGGGTGAAGCGATTCTGCCCGGCACCCTTCTGTTCAAAATCCGACTTACACACGAAGACCTCGTCGACACCCAGACACGCTTCCTCCAGACGCTCGAAGAACTCGACGTCGAAAACCGAGAGATCGCGCGTCTTGAAAAGCTCACCGAAGGAGTCGTTGCCGGTAAAGTCGTTCTGGAACGTCAGTACGCGCGCCAGAAGCTCGAAGCGCTGCTCAACGCCCAAAGGCAGGCACTCATCCTGCACGGGCTCTCCGAGCCGCAAGTCGAAACGATTCGAACTGAGCGACGCTTGCTCCGCGAACTGCAGGTCTTCGCACCGACATCCGACGAGAATGCGGACGAGTTCAAGCTGACAACAAACCCGCTGCAGCAGATCTCGTACATCGCCGATGGCGAACCCCAGAAGAAAAGGGAGGTCGCCCCGTACGTCGTGCAGGAGCTGAACGTGCATAAAGGTCAGGCGGTGCAGGCGGGCGATAGCCTCTGCGTTCTGGCCGACTTCAGCGAACTCTATATCGAAGGAAGCGCCTTCGAGCAGGACTCACGACCGCTCGTCGAGGCGGCGAATCGCGGCTGGAACGTCAGCGCACGGATTGAAGCGGGCCGAGGAAAGACTGACTCGGTCGATCGACTCCGCGTGATCTACATGTCGAACGAAATCGACAAAGATTCGCGAGCACTGCATTTTTATGTCGCGTTGCCGAATGAAATCGTCCGCGATGCCACCACTGCGGACGAGCACCGTTTCATTGACTGGAAATTCCGACCGGGTCAACGGCTGCAGGTGCGCGTCCCTGTCGAAGAGTTGCCGGAACGAATCGTCGTTCCCATCGCGGCCGTTGCCGCCGATGGTCCGGAATTCTTCGTCTTTCAGGAAAACGGCAA
>JBFWWA010000369.1:0-5565 GCA_050246455.1 Planctomycetaceae bacterium | reverse complement strand
GGAGTTTCCGTATGCACAGCTTGTCAGCGAGAACCGGAGGCGCGGACGAACTCAGCCGGAGTTCGAGCTCTTCGACACCGGCCTCTTCAATGACGATCGCTACTTCGATGTCTTCATCGAGTATGCCAAAGAGTCTCCCGACGACCTGCTGTTATTGGTCACCGTCCATAATCGCGGGCCGGTCGATGCGACGATTCACGTCCTGCCGCAGATCTGGTTCCGGAACACATGGAGCTGGAACGGAAACGGTTCGGGCAAACCGTCGCTGACGGCGGCCGAGAAGAACATCGTCCGTGCGCAGCATGCGGAACTGGGCGAGTTCGAGTTCATCGCCGAGGAATCCGCCGAGCTCCTCTTCTGCGAGAACGAAACGAACGTGCGCCGCTTCTCGGGCGACACGAATGCGCCCGGCTGCTTCAAGGACGCGTTTCATGATTATGTGGTCGATGGCCGCAAGGATGCGGTCAACGCCGACCGGACCGGAACGAAAGCGGCGGCGCTGCATGTACTGAGCATACCGGCCGGCGGGAAGCGCGAAGTGCGCGTCCGACTGCGCAAGGCATCGAACGAAGCGGTCAGCCACGCCGACTTCCATGACATCGTCGCCCGGCGCCGCGAAGAGGCCGACCGGTTCTACGCCGGCTTGCAGCACGATTTCACCGACGAAGACGCGCGCAACGTGCAGCGGCAGGCATTCGCCGGGATGATCTGGAGCAAGCAGTTTTACTACTACGACGTCTCAGAGTGGTTGCGCGGCGACGTCAACCAGCCGGCGCCGCCGAGCGATCGGCGATACGCGCGCAACAGCGACTGGCAGCATCTCAATAATGCCGACATCATCTCCATGCCCGACAAGTGGGAGTATCCCTGGTACGCCGCCTGGGATCTTGCATTCCACTGCATCCCGCTGGCGCTGGTCGATGCCGAGTTCGCGAAAGCGCAGCTCGTCCTGCTGACGCGGGAATGGTACATGCACCCGAACGGCCAGTTGCCCGCCTACGAATGGCAGTTCGGCGACGTGAATCCGCCGGTGCACGCCTGGGCGACGTGGCGCGTCTTTCAGATCGATCGCAAGCAGACCGGCGGACGGGGAGACCTTGCATTCCTCGAACGGGTCTTTCACAAGCTGATGCTCAATTTCACCTGGTGGGTGAATCGCAAGGATGCCCAGGGACGCAACGTCTTCCAGGGAGGATTTCTCGGTCTCGATAACATCGGCGTCTTCGACCGCAGCGCACCGCTCCCGACCGGCGGGTTCATCAACCAGGCCGACGGCACGAGCTGGATGGCGATGTACTGCCTCAACCTGATGCGCATCGCGCTCGAGCTTGCGCTCCACAACCCGGTCTACCAGGACATCGCCACCAAGTTCTTCGAACACTTCCTGCATATCGCCGAGGCGATCACGAACGTCGGAGAAGACGGCAGCGGCCCGGGACTCTGGGACGAGGAAGACAAGTTCTTCTACGACAAGCTGATTCTGCCGAACGGCCAGATGACTTCGCTCAAGGTCCGATCGATGGTCGGCCTGATCCCGTTGTTCGCCGTCGAGACGATTGAACCGGAAATGCTCGCGCACGTCCCCGACTTCGCGCGGCGGCTGCACTGGTTTCTCGATTACCGGCCCGACCTCGCGCGGCTTGTTTCGCGCTGGGAAGAGCCGGGGCTCGGCGAGCGGCGATTGCTTTCACTGTTGCGCGGTCATCGCATGAAGAGGCTGCTCAAGCGGATGCTCGACGAAACGGAGTTTCTTTCGGATTACGGCGTGCGGGCGATGTCGCGGTCGCACGCGGCCGAGCCGTACGTCTTCCGGACGAACGGCCAGACGCTGACGGTGTCCTATCAGCCGGCGGAATCCGATTCGAGCCTGTTCGGCGGAAACTCGAACTGGCGGGGGCCCATCTGGTTTCCGGTGAACTACCTGATCATCGAATCGCTGCAGAAGTTTCACCACTACTACGGCGACGACTTCAAGATCGAATGCCCGACCGGATCCGGCAACTTCATGACGATCAGTGAAGTGGCCGCGGAGCTGTCGCATCGTTTGTCGAAGATCTTCCTGCGCGATGAGAACGGCAAGCGGCCGGTCTTCGGCCGGTATGAGAAGATGAGCCTCGATCCGCACTTCCGCGACTACATCCACTTCTTCGAGTATTTTCACGGCGACAGCGGCGAGGGAGTCGGTGCGTCACACCAGACCGGCTGGACGGGACTGATTGCAAAGTTGCTGCAGCCGCGCCGCGAGAGTGACCGCGAGTGCGCACCGGTCTCGTCGGGCAAGTCGGCGACGACATAGCAGCAGCTCCTGCTGTGCCGCGGGGTGGGATCCCCTCGGTTCGGCGAGCGGTGTGCGACACGATTCTCAATGAAAGTCGCGCGACGGCGTCTGCAGATCCGTAAGCAGACGCGAGAGATCCTGCAGTCGCGAGACGACGATGTGGATCACCGAATCCTGCCGCTGCAGAATGCCGTGGGCGATCATCGCGCTTGCCGTCCGCGCGGTCTGATGATGGCGCTCCCACGTTTGCTGATGGATGATGAGATTCGCCTGACCGGTTTCATCTTCGATCGTCACGAACGTGATTCCCTTGGCCGTGCCGGGACGTTGCCTGAGCAGCACGAGCCCCGCCACTTTCACGCGGCGGTCAGGAGGATGTGTCGCGAGGTCCGCTGCCTTGAGGACGCGGAGCCGGCGGAGCATCGGACGCAGAAATTTCATCGGATGATCCTTGAGCGACAAGCCCACGGCACGGTAATCCGCCACGACTTCCGACAGGGGGGTCGGCTGAGGCAATTGCGCCGGCGGTTCCTCGGAATCTTTGGTGACGTTGTCGTCGTCAAATAACGGCAGCGGCTGCCGCGAAGGAAGCGACTGCCAGTGCGCCTGCCGTCGACGCATTGAGATCGATCCGAAAGCGTCCGCCTTCGAAAGCTTCGAGAGCACGGCACTGCTCAAGCCTGTGCGCGATGCGAAGTCTTCGAAGGAATCGAACAGGCCGGAGCTGCGCGTCTTGATGAGTCTGTCGACAAATGTCTGCGACAGTCCGCTCACCATCCGGAAGCCGAGACGAAGTGCGTGCAGGTGATCACACGGCTCCAGCGTGCAGTCCCACAGACTGTAATTGACATCGACCGGCCGAATTTCCACGCCGTGCTTCTTTGCATCAGCGACGAGCTGCGCCGGTGCGTAAAAGCCCATCGGCTGGCTGTTGAGGATCGCGGCGGCGAAGGCCGCGGGGTAATGACATTTGAGCCACGCGGAAGCATAGACCAGAAGCGCGAAGCTGGCGGCGTGCGATTCGGGAAAACCATACTCGCCGAATCCCCGGATCTGTTTGTAGACCCGTTCCGCGAACTCCGCTTCGTATCCGTTGGCGGTCATGCCGTCGATGAGCTTCTGCCGAAACTTCTCGAGCACGCCCGAGCGCCGCCACGCCGCCATCGCCCGGCGCAGCTGGTCGGCTTCGTCGGGTGTGAACCCCGCCGCGACCACCGCAAGACGCATCGCCTGCTCCTGGAACAGCGGCACTCCTTTGGTCTTTTCGAGAACCTGCTTGATCCTCTCGTCGGGAAACTCGACCGGCTCATCTCCTGCACGCCGCCGGAGATAAGGGTGCACCATATCCCCCTGAATCGGGCCGGGGCGGACGATCGCAACTTCGATCACGAGGTCATAAAAGCAGGCCGGCTTGAGTCGCGGCAGCATCGACATCTGCGCGCGGCTTTCGATCTGGAACACGCCGACCGTATCGGCGCGCTGGATCATTTCGTAAACCACGGGATCTTCAGCGGGAATGCTTGCGAGGGTGAACCGCTTTCCCTGATGCTGCTTCAGCAGGTCGAGCCCTTTGCGAATCGCTGTGAGCATGCCGAGAGCGAGACAATCGACCTTGAGAATGCCGAGCGCGTCGAGATCGTCTTTGTCCCACTCGATCACGGTGCGGCCGGGCATCGAGGCGTTTTCGATCGGCACGATCTCACAGAGCGGCCCGCGCGTGAGAACGAGCCCGCCGACATGCTGCGAGAGATGTCGCGGAAAGCCCAGGATCTCGCGCACCAGCTCCCGGAGCTGCAGGGCCGATGCGCGCATCGGGTCGAGGCCCGCTTCGCGAAAGCGGGAAGCGAACCGTTCTTCTTCGTGAACCCGTTCGAGCGTTTTCGCGAGGGCATCGACTTCCGCGAGCGAATATCCGAGCGCCTTTCCGACGTCGCGGACGGCGGAGCGTTCGCGATAAGTGATCACCTCGGCCGTCATACCGGCCCGTTCACGGCCGTATTTTTCGTAGACGTATTGAATCACTTCCTCGCGCCGCTCGTGCTCGAAATCGATGTCGATATCGGGAGCCTCGTCCCGTTCCTTGCTGACGAACCGCTCGAAGAGGACGTCGATCTTGTCGGGATTCACTTCCGTGACTCCGAGGCAATAGCAGACGGCGGAGTTGGCCGCCGACCCGCGCCCCTGGCAGAGAATGCCGCGGCTCCGCGCAAAGCGGACGAGATCCCAGACGGTGAGGAAGTAAGCTTCGTAGTGGAGCTCGGCGATCAGCGCCAGCTCGTGCTCGATCAGTCCGCGAACCTTTTCGGGAACCTGATCCGGGTAGCGTTTCCGCACCCCCTCCCACGTGAGACAGGTCAGATGTTCGAGAGGCGTTGTTCCCGGCGGGCAGAGTTCTTCGGGATATTCGTAGCGGAGCTCGTCGAGCGAAAAGGTGCAGCGTGCCGCGACTTCGAGCGTTCGTTCGACGGCGCCGGGGCAGGCGGAAAAAAGAGCCTGCATCTCCATGGGCGATTTGAGATGCCGTTCCGCGTTGCCATGCATCCGCATTCCAAGTTCTGAAACGGTGCAGCCGTGCCGCGTGGCGGTGACGACATCCTGCAGCTTCTGCCGGGCCGGATCATGATAGCGAACGCCGTTGGCGGCGATGAGCGGAACGCGCGCCTGCCGGGCCGTCTGCATGAGCTGCTCGAGCTGGGCCCGATCGTTCGTGCCCCGGTGCAGCTCCGCCGTGAGATGACAGCGATCGCCGAAAAGCTCGCGGTACCGGAGGAGCGTCGTCGGAAAACCGTCGCGGTCGGAAGCATTCCCCGGATCCGGCAGGACGCAGGCGATCACTCCTTCCGAGAATTCCGCAATGTCATCAAACGAGAGCGCGCATGTTCCTTTCGGCGCGTTCAACCGGCCGCGCGTGATCAGCCGGCAGAGACGTCCGTAAGCGGCGCGGTCCGTCGCCAGCAGCACGGCAGCGGCAGCGTCGTCGGGAGTGATCTCCGCACCGATGAGAAGCTTCAGCCCGACTTCCCTGGCGGCGACATGCGCCCGCACGACTCCCGCGAGACTGTTGCGATCGGTGATGGCGAGCGCGCGGTATCCAAGCTCCGCGGCGCGCACGACCAGCTCGTCAGGATGCGAAGCTCCTTCGAGGAAGGAATAGTTCGTGAAGCAATGCAGCTCCGCATAGCCGGCGGCACGCAGCGCGGAATCCGTGGAGACAGGGACGGGCGCGGAAATCTGCGGCCGCCGTTTCTCGGGAGGAGGATCGGGCATGACTGCCACCTGAGATGAAT
>JBFWWA010000368.1:0-5567 GCA_050246455.1 Planctomycetaceae bacterium | reverse complement strand
CGCCTTCACATCTTTCGGCACAATGTTTCCGACGACCGAAACCACGCCGCTCCCGCCGATCGCAAGGAGCGGAAGCGTGAGACTGTCGTCACCCGAAAGGACCGTCAGATTGCTGGTGGCGAGCACCTGCGATGCCTGATCCATCGAGCCGGTCGACTCCTTGATCGCAACCACGCTCGGCAGTTCCGCAATGCGGGCAATCGTTTCCGGCTCCATATTCTTCGCGGTGCGCCCCGGAATGTTGTACAGCACGATCGGCAGGTCGCACGCCTCCGCCACCGCTTTATAGTGCTGGTAGAAGCCTTCCTGGGTCGGCTTGTTGTAATACGGCGCGACCATGAGCGCCGCGTCAGCTCCCGACTTCTTCGCGAACTTCGTCAGCCGCACTGCTTCGGCCGTGCTGTTCGACCCTGTGCCGGCCATCACCTTCACACGCCCGGCGGCCTGCTCGCACACAATGGCGATCACCCGCTCGTGCTCGTCATGCGAGAGCGTCGGGCTTTCGCCGGTCGTCCCGACCGGGCTGACGCAATCGGTCCCCGCCTCGACCTGGAAATCGACGAGATCGCGCAGCTTCTTCTCGTCGACCGCTCCATTCTGAAACGGCGTGACAAGCGCGACCGTCAACCCCGCGAACTGATCCCCTTTACGTCCCATGTTCTCAACTCCAGCAAGCATTCACAGACAGTGAAGCACTATAGTCTTGATGACAAACGTCTCGTAAATGACGAAGCGGTGCGTTGTTCATCCGACGGCAAGTCGTCGGCCCGGGTCTTCCTGAATCCTGACCCCTGAGTCCCGTTTCCTAGCCCCTTTTCAACCAGTCGATGTTCGACAGCTTCGCCAGCGCGAGTTGCAGGGCGTGCGTTCCGTTGCGACCGAGCCCCTGCGCCTGCACCGCAACATACAACTGATGCGCGAGTGCGAGGCCGGGAAGCGAAATCCCCATCCGCTTCGACTCCGCCAGCGCGATCCCCATATCTTTAATAAAGTGCTCGACGAAGAAACCGGGATCGAAATTGTTGTTCATGATCCGCGGGCCAAGATTCGTGAGCGACCAGCTTCCCGCCGCTCCGCTCCCGACCGATTGCAGCACCGTCGGCAGATCGAGCCCCGCCTTGTAGCCGTAGAGCAATGCCTCGCAGACGCCGATCATTCCGGTCGCAATCAGCACCTGGTTCACCATCTTCGTATGCTGTCCGGCGCCGGCCGGCCCCTGATGCACGATGGTCTTCCCCATCGCGCTGAAGCAGGGATTGAGCGCTTCGACAACCTCTTTATCTCCCCCGATCATGATCGAAAGCGCGGCGTTCTTCGCGCCGACGTCGCCTCCCGAGACCGGGGCATCGACGCTGTGCACCTGCTTCGCCTTCGCCTTTTCTGCGATCTCGATCGCGAGCGACGGCTCGCTCGTCGTCATATCGACGAAGATGTTCCCCGCTTTCGATCCGGCGAGCGCTCCGTCAGTACCAAGCAGAACTTCGCGCACGTCGCTCGGAAATCCGACGATCGAGAAGATGACGTCCGAATTCTCGGCAAGCGCTTTCGGCGAATCGGCCCACTTCGCACCTTTGGCAATCAACGGCTCCGCCTTCGCGCGGGTCCGGTTGTAGACGGTGGCGGAGAAACCGGCGGCCATGAGATGGCCGACCATGCTCGTCCCCATCACGCCGGTGCCGATCCAGCCGATCTTCGTTTTTCCCGGTTCGATTTTCATGTCCGATGTCAGGATTCAGGGGTCAGGAGTGAAGTTTGTCAGGCTGAAAGCTGATCGCTGAATGCTGACCGCTTCTTCAGCCATTAGACATTAGCCAACCTGTCATTTGAAGTCACGCGCAGTCGCATGCCGGTTTTCACCACGGAGACACGGAGTTCGCTGAGAAGAGGATTGGATCGATGGAAATCGCTGTGATTGGCCCTCCCGCAAATCTCCCACTTCGCATTTTCTCCCTGCGCTCCGTATCTCCGTGGTGACAAATCCCGCGGGTTCGCCGTCGCCACCTGCTGCCGCTATAATCCCCGAGTCCAGGGCGATTGAATCGGCGATCGCGGACGGTACCAGGAGCGAGCGGTTGCGCGATCACATCGAATTCTTCAAGCAGTTCCGCGAACGGTTCGAAACGACCGGCGCCATCTCCCCCAGCAGCCGCTTCCTTGCCGCAGCCATGTCCCGTCCGCTCAGCCAGGCGAAAAAGCCGATCCGCGTTCTTGAAGTCGGTCCCGGCACCGGTGCAGTCACCCGGAAGATCGTCACGCTCCTCGGCCCGGAGGACCGCTTCGATCTTGTCGAGCTCAACGAATCGTTCGCAAACCTGCTGAAGAAACGATTCGAAGAACATCCCGACTACCGTCGCGTCGCTGCCCAGTCGGAAGTGCACGTCTGCCCGATCGAAGAGTTCCCTCTCACCGCGCCGTACGACTTCATCATCTCCGGCCTGCCCCTCAACAATTTTCCGTGCGATCTTGTCCGGAGGATCTTCGATGTCTTCTTCCGGCTCCTCGCTCCCGGTGGAACGCTTTCCTACTTCGAATACATGTATGTCCGCTCCGTCAAGCGGCGCATCTCGAATGGCGCGGAACGGGAGCGACTCAACGAACTCGACGGAATCCTCAATGAAAACATCGCGCGGCATCGCATCCGCCGCGACTGGGTCTTTGCCAACTTCCCGCCGGCATGGGTGCAGCATCTCCGCGCACCGGAATGACGCCGCATCCTGTAAATCCGACTCGTCGAGCGTTGCGATGTACGGTCGGGTGGCACGCCCTGCCAAGGGCGTGGTCTTCTCGTAGTCACGTCACGCGAGCGTGCCGGAATCAGCCAGACGCAACGCTGCCTGATCGACGAGGCTACAAGTCCGACTCGTCGAGCGCTGCAATGTACGGCAGGTGGCGGTAGTCGTCGTTGTAATCGAGGCCGTAGCCGACGACGAAGACGTCGGGGATGGTGAAGCAGGAATAGTCGGGCGTGTACTCGACCTCGGCGCGCCCTTCCTTCCAGAGGAGCACCGCCGAGCGAACGCTGTTCGGCCCTTTCTCGCCGACACTCGCCACGAGTTGCGAGAGCGTCCGGCCGGTGTCGAAAATATCGTCGACAATCAGCACGTCACGCCCCGCGATGTCCGGCAGCAGTCCGGAATCGATGGTCAGCTCGCCGGGCCGGACCGCCTTCCCTCGATAGCTCGACGCCTGAATGAGCGCGACCCGGAGCGGCACGTTGATCTGTCGAATCAGATCCGACAAGAGAATGATGCTGCCGGTCAGCACGCCGAGCACCGTGAGTGGCTTCCCCCGGTAGTCGGCGGCGATCGTCTTCCCGAGCGCAACGACCCCGTCCCGAATTTGCGCTTCATCGAGAAGTGTTTTCACATTCCGCCCTTAAAACAGCGACTCCGCCGCGACGGGGAAGATTCGTTATGATGGAAGCAGCTTCAATCATCCTGCCCCGTGCCGACGAACATCTCAAGAGAACCCGACGTGATGTCACCCGTTCGCCTTCCAATTCTTATGGTCTTGCTGTTCGCGGCAACGATCGTTGCGGTGCTCTCTCTGCAGAGCGTCAAGGCGGATCAGGACCAGGCCCTCGCAAGACGTCAGCGCCCGAACGTCGTCATCATCCTCGCCGATGATCTCGGTGCCGGCGATCTTTCCTGTCTTGGTGCACAAGACATGCGGACGCCCCACATCGACGGACTCTTCGCCCGCGGCCTCCAGTTCACAAACTTCTCCGCGAACAGTTCGGTCTGCTCTCCCACGCGCGCGGCTCTCCTCACCGGCTGTTACCCCGATCTCGTCGGTGTTCCCGGTGTCATCCGCACCCATCCGGAAAACAACTGGGGTTACCTCCGTCCCGACGCGGTCCTGCTGCCGAAGATCATGGCCGATGCGGGCTACCAGACTGCACTCGTCGGCAAATGGCATCTCGGGCTCGAGTCGCCGAACAGACCGAACGAGCGGGGCTTCGCGCACTTCCACGGATTCCTCGGCGACATGATGGACGATTACTACCTCCACCGCCGTCACGACATCAACTACATGATGCTCAACGAGAAATCGATCGAGCCCGAAGGACATGCGACCGACCTTTTCACCACCTGGGCGTGCGACTACTTGAGAAGTACGTCAAAAGAGCAGCCGTTCCTTCTTTACCTTGCTTACAACGCGCCGCATTCACCCATCCAGCCCCCCGAAGATTGGCTCACGCGCGTCAAAGAACGGGAGAAAACCATCACCGAGAAGCGCGCGAAGCTCGTCGCTCTCATCGAGCACCTCGACAACGGCGTCGGCCAGGTTCTCAAGACCCTCGCCGACACCGGCCGCGATCGCGACACGTTGATCGTCTTCACATCCGACAACGGCGGGCCTCTCAATTTCGGCGCGACCAACGGCTCGCTCCGCGACGGCAAGGGAAGCATGTACGAGGGCGGGCTCAAGGTTCCGACATGCATCGTCTGGCCCGGAAACACTGAGCCCGGTACGACTGACTTCGCGGCGATGTCGATGGATCTCTTCCCGACGATACTCGACGCGGCCGGCATCGGGCCGAAACACAAAATCGACGGTGCGAGCTTCCTGTCGACGCTCGTCGGCTGGAAGAAACAGGAACCGCTTCGCGAACAGTGGTTCTTCCTGCGCCGTGAGGGTGGCCAGGAATTCGCCGGAAAGACCATCGAAGCGGTCCGGCTGGGAGACTGGAAGCTGCTTCAGAACAGTCCGTTCGCGCCGCAGGAACTTTACAACCTGCGCACTGACCCGGGCGAAACAACGAACGTCATCGCGAAGGAGCGCGGCGTCGCGCAGAATCTCGCAGCCGCACTCCGCCGCCACAATCAACGCGCCGGAGCGGTCCCCTGGCAGCGGGAAGCGAAATAGCGCAGCGCGGCATCAAAGTCGATGTGATGCCCGCAGCGTTCTCGCACGCGGCTTGCGTGGATCCGGGAGGCGGCTGAACGGAAAGTTGTAATGCCATCGCTCGACGGCGGCATCGATTTCCGCCTTCGAGGCATTCTCGCGAATGAGGAACATGGCATACAGATAAAGTAAGTCCTCATTCGACTTCACTCCCGAGTCGATCGCGCGCTGAAAGGAGGCTCGCGCCTTGTCATCATCGTCTCGGATCATCGCTTCCGCCCCCTGGTTCAGGAGCGTGTCGGTGCTGTCGGGATAAAGCTCGGTGAGAACATCCTTCAATTGCTCGTCATCGTCGTTGGCGCGACGCGATCCGTAACCGAAATTCGAAGCTGGTGCGCCGGGGGCCGCGGGAGCCTTCGCCGCAGGCTCACTCTTTTTTGATGTCAGCTCGTCATGCAGCGAAATCGCGACGAGCGCGATCACAATCAGCAACAACCGGTAGCGGCGAAAGATCACCATCGATCACAACCCTGTTTGCACTTTGACGTCGCGTACCTTCCAGATGAACGAGTCGAAGTAGAAATGGATCATGTCGACGGACGAAACGGCGACGAGCACCAGCACTTCCATCCCGGTCTCTTCGGAAAGGGCCGGCAAGCCGAGATCGCGCACCGCGGGATACGTCGCCATCAGGTTGAAGACGCCGAATCCAAAATATT
>JBFWWA010000367.1:0-5606 GCA_050246455.1 Planctomycetaceae bacterium | reverse complement strand
TCCCGCACCGATCAGAAAAACCCATCCCTGCTTGTCGACGGTCGACGTGTTCCGCGCGAGCAGCGCCCGAGCCCCCACTCCCGCCGTCAACACCGAGAGAAAAAAGACCGCACGCAGACGCGGCATACTTTCCGAATCGACGAATCGGCCGATCTGCGCATCGATGATGACCACACCCAACGTCACCCCGACCACCAGCGCCAGGAGGATCAGGTGCAGCCGAACCCAGTCGCGTTCCGCAAATTCGGATTGAAGCACGGTATTCATCGAATTCCTCGTGCCTTTCCCATCGGCACCCAACGTCAGGATCTGCAATCGCAGGTCGAGTGTCAAGTAGCAACTTCCCGGACAAGGCCCCCATCGGTTCGAATGCAGAGGTCCCATCGATCGAAGAGGTTCGGAATCGCGACATCCGTCGCATCGGCTGTTAAAATGAGCTGTCCGGAGAACCCGCACAGCGAACCGCAAACCCCAACGTTCCACCGAATGCCATTGAACATCATGAAACGACGCTCACCCCCGATTCTCCTGTTGCTCGCCACAGTTTTCACCTTCGGGTTGGGCGTCGACCCGGTTCGCGCCCAGGAAGACCCGTTCGCCGCCGGCGTCCGCGTCACGCCGCACCTCCCCCCCGAACAGGAACAGAAAAGCTTTCGACTTCCCGAGGGGTTCGAAATCGAACTCGTCGCGTCTGAACCGCAGATTCAAAAGCCGCTCAACATGGCGTTCGACGCCAGAGGGCGACTCTGGATCACCGATACAATCGAGTACCCGTACGCCGCCAAGGACCGTCCCGGCCGCGACAGCATCAAGGTACTCGAAGACACCAACGGCGACGGCAAGGCCGACAGGATCACCACCTTCGCGGATGGTCTCAACATTCCGATCGGAATCTATCCGTACAAGAACGGCGTCATCGCGTTCAGCATTCCGTATATCTGGTGGCTCGAGGACACCGACGGCGACGGCAAAGCCGACAAGCGCGACGTTCTTTACGGACCGATGGGAGTCGACCGCGACACGCATGGCATGAACAACGCCTTCCGCCGCGGGTTCGACGGCTGGCTTTACGCCTGCCACGGTTTCAGTAACGACACCACCGTCAAGGGACGCGACGGCAATGTCGTTCACATGAACTCGGGCAACACCTATCGCATGCGGCTCGACGGAGAACGGGTCGAACATTTCACCTGGGGACAAGTCAACCCGTTCGGCATGACGTTCGATCCGCTCGGCAATCTCTTCACCGCCGACTGTCACAGCAAGCCGATCTATCAGCTCCTGCGCGGAGGCTACTATCCGAGCTTCGGCAAACCGGACGACGGTCTCGGCTTCGTGCCGCCGATGATGGAACACGGCCACGGCTCGACCGCAATCTGCGGGATCTCGTTCTACACCGGCGAAAACTTCCCCCCCGCGTTCCGCGGAAACCTTTTCACCGGCAACGTGATGACCTCGCGGATCAATCGCGACACGCTGAAATACAACGGCTCAACAATCCTCGCGCAGGAAGAACCCGACTTCCTCAGCACGACCGACCCCTGGTTCCGCCCGGTCGATATTCAACTCGGACCGGACGACGCGCTGTACGTCGCTGATTTCTACAACCGTATCATCGGCCACTACGAAGTTCCGCTCGAACATCCCGGGCGCGATCGAACCAGCGGACGCATCTGGCGGATCGTTTACCGCGGCAAAGACGCCAAGCCGCTCCATCCCATCGCCGATCTTTCCGCGATGCCGCTCGAGGAATTGATCCCGATCCTGGGAGATCCGAATCTGACGCGCCGCACGCTCGCAGTCGACCAGATCACCGACCGCATCGGCAAAGAGGCAGTCGAGCCGCTCCGCACGGCGTTCCGCAAGCCGATCAATTCGCAGCAGCGGCTGCATGCACTCTGGACGCTCTATCGATTTGAGGCCGCGACTGACGACGAGCTCGCCGTGGCTGCGGTCGATCCCGACCGCGAAGTGCGCATTCACGCGATGAAGGTCCTTTCAGAAATCGCGAAGTGGAGCCCGCTCGATCGAGAGCTGGCACTGAAGGGTCTCAGCGATTCGGACGCGTTCACCCGCCGGGCCGCCGCCGACGCCCTCGGCAGGCATCCTCAATATGAAAACGTCCGCCCGCTTCTCGACGCGCTCAAGACCGTCCCTCCGGAAGACAACCACCTCGTCCACACGATTCGCATGGCGCTCCGCGACCAGCTGCGCGACGCAAAAAGTTACGACCAGCTCGCGACCGCCGTACTCGGTGTCGCCGACTTGCGGACAATTGCCGGAGTTTCGGTCTCGTTGCCGACGCCGGCAGCCGCGACGTTTCTGCTCCGATACGTGCAGACATCCTCCGACGAGCCGAAGATGGTCGCGGGGTACCTGCAGCACATGGCGCGGCACCTGCCGCTCGAATCGACCGATGCGCTCGCCGACGTGACTCGCAGGAAGTTCCAGGACGACGTCGATTTCCAGATGAACCTGCTCGGAGCGATTCGTTCCGGCCTCGAACAACGAGGGGCCAAACCCTCGGCCATAATGAAAGAATGGGGCGCGGCCCTCGCATCGTCCCTCTTTGATTCCGTCGAATCCGAAAAGCTCGCCTGGTTCAACACGGCACTGGAAGGCAAACGGAAATCCGACAACCCCTGGGTACTTCAGCGGCGCATCTCGAGCGATGGAACCCGCGACGGCCGCTTCCTTTGCAGCCTGCCGCGCGGCGAACAACTGACCGGAGTCCTGCGATCGGCAAGCTTCGAAGTCCCCGCGAAGATCTCCTTCTACGTTGCGGGCCACGACGGCCCTCCGGAGAAACCGGCGGCGGGAAACAACGTCGTCCGTCTGCGCGACAGTTCAACGCATGCGATCCTCGCGGAAACATTTCCGCCGCGCAACGACGTCGCCCAGAAGTTCGAGTGGGATCTCCCGGCCTACGCCGGCCGTCGCGGCTATGTCGAAATCGTCGATGCCGATGACCGCGGCGGATATGCCTGGCTCGCCGTCGGGCGCTTTGAGCCGGCTTCCATCGCGCTTCCCAAAGCCGACCCGAGCGCTGTCTCCCGTCGCCTGCAGGAAGGAGCGGAGATTGTAGCGTCGCTGGAGCTCCGGGATCTTGCGCCGAAAGTCGCCGACCGGCTCACCTCAGGCGACGTCGATTCTCCGACGCGCGAATCGCTCGGCCGCGCATTAGTGCGGCTCAAACCGGACGCCCGTCTGGATGCGCTCGTCCCGGTCCTGGGCGATGGGACGATCTCGTCCGACCTGTACGACATCGTCGCGCATTCCATCGTGAAACGGGATGAGTCGCAAGTCGACAAGGCGCTCTCGGAATCATTCCGCGCCTGTCCGCAACGCCTGCAGGAACGGATGGCGCAGAATCTTTCCGGAGATAAAAGCGGAGCCGAAACGCTGCTCCAGCTCGTGCAGAAGGGAATCGCCTCGCCGCGGCTCCTCTTAAGCCCGGCCATTTCCGATCGACTGCGCGCGGCGGCACCGAACGAGTGGGAGGAGCGCGTCAAGACTCTCACTGCGTCGCTGCCGTCGCGGAATGAATCGCTTGATAAGCTGATCGTGGCCCGCAAGGCCGGGTTCGCCCGCGCCCAGGCTTCGCAGGAGCGCGGCGGCGCGGTATTCACCAAGCATTGCGCCGCATGCCATCAGGTCGATGGCAAGGGATCGGTCGTCGGGCCGCAGCTCGACGGCATCGGCAATCGGGGTCTCGAACGGATTCTTGAAGACACGCTCGACCCGAACCGGAACGTCGACGTCGCCTTTCATGTGACGACGATTGTCGACAACAACGGCAAGGTCTATTCAGGCCTCTTCCGCCGGGAAGAAGGGGCGACCGTTGTTCTGGTCGATAACCAGGGGAAGGAGTTCACGGTTCCCTCCCGCGAAATCGACGAGCGGCAGAAGTCGCCGAATTCCCTGATGCCGGCCAACGTCGCGGAGATCATGACCGAGGCCGAGTATTACGATCTCGTCTCTTTTCTTCTTTCAAAACGAGGAAAACCGGCCGCGGACGTTCAGAAGTGACGGGGACCGGCGAATAACAGGTGAATAGCACCGCGGAAGGAATACCGCATGGAACCTCGCATCAGCTTCGTCACACTCGGCGTTTCGGATCTTGAACGATCGACGAAGTTTTACGTCGATGTGCTCAAGCTCGTGCGCAAGCCGGGGCCGCCCTCCATTTCGTTTTTCGAGATGGGGAAGACCTGGCTCGCGCTTTACCCGCGACAGGAACTGGCAGCCGATGCCGGCGTTCCTTCGAGTGAAGCGAACGGATTCCCCGGCTTCACGCTCTCGCACAATGTGCGTGAAGAAAACGACGTCGATAGTCTCCTGAACGAAATCGCCGATGCCGGCGGAAAGGTGATTAAACCGGCAAGCCGCGCCGACTGGGGTGGACGGACCGCCTACTTCGCCGACCCGGACGGCTTCCTCTGGGAGATCGCCTGGAACCCGCACTTTCCACACGTCTGAGCCCGGCATCGCACCCCGCTGACCCACTGATCACTTCGGGAGAATCCATGCGTCGCGTTCTTTTCGAAGTCGGCTGGTGGCTGATGTTGTTTCTGGCGGCGCTCGTTGCGGCCTATGCCGTTGTGTTTCTGCTGGTGCCGGAATTCGGATCGGCGCAGTTCAAACAGAAGTTCGCCACCATTCCGCTCGCCACCTGGATGCATCTTTCCGGCGGCGCCGCCGCGCTCGTTCTGGGGCCGTGGCAGTTTCGTCCGAAGCTCCGGGACCGGAGGCCGAAGCTGCATCGCCGCATCGGCTGGTTGTACGCTCTTGCCGTGCTGATCGGCGGATCGGCAGGGTTTCGCATGGCGCTCATCTCTTACGGAGGGATGATCACACACTTCGGTTTCGGACTGCTCGCCCTGTTGTGGCTGATCACTCTTGTGATGGCGATCCGAACGGTGAAACGGCTCGACTTCGACGCCCACCGCAATTGGATGATCCGCAATTACAGCTTGACGCTCGCGGCGGTGACGCTGCGCATTGACCTCGCGGTGACGGGAGCCGCCGGCATACCTTTCGAGACTGCCTACCAGTGGATCTCGTGGGTAAGCTGGGTGCCGAATCTGCTCGTCGCCGAACTGTATTTGAGAATGTCTTCGTCGACACCGGCAACAGTTCCGACGGCTCACGTAGCGGGGACGATTGTCGAGCCTCAGCAGCTTCCGTGAATTCCTCGGCGAGTGGCGATGAACGATCCTTCAATTGATTCCTCGGCGCAACGCAGGGCCGGTGCGGCCGTGGCGACACTTGCAGCCATTGCGGTGATGGCGATCGTCCTTCGAACGCAAGGACGCGTCTGGTGGTGCGCATGCGGGGAATGGAACCTCTGGTCGGGAGATGTCTGGAGCTCCCACAACTCCCAGCATCTGTTCGATCCGTACAGCTTCACGCATGTGCTGCATGGTGTGATCTTTGCAGGTGTACTCCGCTGGCTGCGGCCCGGCTGGACGACAAGTCTCAAAGTCGTCGTGTCGACTGTCGTCGAATGCCTGTGGGAGATTGTCGAGAACAGCCGTTTCGTGATCGACCGATACCGCGAAGCGACGATTTCCCTCGATTACTACGGCGACTCAATCGTCAATTCG
>JBFWWA010000366.1:0-5613 GCA_050246455.1 Planctomycetaceae bacterium | reverse complement strand
CGTATGCGAAGCATCGCAATGCGACCTGGTACGTCGGGACTCTCGCCGGCAATGTGGCCGTCGGCCTCGGCTGTTACCGGTTCGAGTTTCGCGTGCGGGATCAGGTCGTTCCGGGATTCGCCTTCGGCGAAGTGCACACGCGGGCGGAGTACCGCGGCAAAGGTTATGCGCCGAAGCTTCTCGATTGGGTCGAGAAGCACCAGGAGTCGCAGGGGCGCACGCTCGGCATGCTCTACTCCGATATCGGAAACGACTATTACCGACGGTTGGGCTACGAGGTCTGCGCATCGAACGAAGGCTGGACCAGTCTGAAGGGTTCCGCGAAGCCCGTCGCTTCCATCCGGCTCGTCCCGTTCGAGCGTGAGGCCGAAGCCGGATACATGGCGGAGACGTATGCGAAACATCACGCCGCGCGCGCCATCGCGGTCGAACGTTCCGCGGACTACTGGAAGTATCTGCTTTCGCGCAATCCGAAGGACGAGTTCTTCCTCGTCGAAGCCGGCGGCGCGCGGAGAGGCTACGTTCGGATCGCGGTCGGGGTGAAGAAGCTGCTCATTCGAGATCTCGCCCTCGCCGATGACGAGACGTCTCTTCGACGGGATGTGCTGAAGGCGATCATCGCGCTCGGCCACGACCGGGGAGTTGAAGAAGTCGGGGGCTGGATGGCGGACACTCCCCTGCACCGCGAGCTCTTCCGAATCACTCCGCGCAAAACCGAACTGACGATGCTCAAGAGCCTGCGGCCGGATCTGCTTCTGACGGCCGACATCATCCGCGACGTCGATCACTTTCAGGAGATCGACCACGTTTAGTCGGGGCGACTGGTTGGCACGCCCTGACCGCTTCGCGCATCGATGGCCGATCGGCAGAGACAGAAATGTCTGTGCTCCGAATACGGATGTTGGGCTGGCAAGTCTTTCGCAGGGTGGGCTCCGCGGGGTGGCACGCCACCCGTTGTGTCGCGGTCTCCTGACCGCGACACGCGCGCCGACCGAAGGGCTCCACACATCCGCAGGAGACCTTCGGTCGAACCAGGTGGCACGGTCGGGAGACCGGCCACAACAGGGGCCCCGGACCTGGCTCTCTTGTAACTTTCTCACGCCGGTTACACAGCGAACGGCGTCACCCCCCGGTCGGGATCTGTGGATTGTCAGCGCGGCAATGGTGTCGCGCGGCCGAAAAGTGGCTGAAAAGCAGCCATAAACCGAAAATTCACGCAATGTCGTCTTGGCATGCGAACTATAATCCATTAGGAAATGCGGTTTTGCTGAGGGCCGCACCTGTAAAGGGAGCCTTCTCGTGACTGCCGGAGCCTTGAAGAATGCATCGACCCGCGTGAAAAAGCGGGTGCTCGTCGCGGACGACGATTCGGGAATTCTCGAAACGATCCGCGCGGCGCTCGTCGGCCGCGGGTACGACGTCGTCACCGCCCACGACGGGGCCGAGGCCCTGATGTGCGCGGAACGGGACGCCCCCGACCTGATCGTGCTCGACATGGTCATGCCGCGCCGCAGCGGACTGTCGGTCATCGACCGCCTGCACTCGAATAAAGCCCGCAAAGCGACGCCGATCATCGTCGTTTCCGGCCAGAACGACGAACGACAGCTCGAATACATGAACGAGCGGGGCGTGGTTGAATACCTCCACAAGCCCTTCGATATCGATCAGCTGTTGAAGCGAATCGACGCCATTCTCCCCGCGCTCGACTGATCTCCCGGGCCGGCTCGAGCAACCTTCGCCGGGTGGCTTTCCCCCCCGTTCCTCCGATGGGGATCCCGGGCTCTCTTCAAGGCAAGGGTGCTCCACTGGTGGAACTACTCATCCCGCCCGGGCAGACTCATCCGGTCAGCGGTCACGGTTTCGCGAACAGGTTGTAGACAGGCTCCGCGCGCTGGCCGTAAGATAGAGTAACCATCTCGCCGGTGCGGACGTCGCGTTGCCGGCAAGGGGAGCGTCCGCGGGCCACGCGTCGCACCGGAGGCGGATGTCACTGGTTCCACGGACGATCCGTCATTCGTTGTTAGCGAACACATCATGCCAGCGTGGCCTGGGGGTCCGTGCCCCTCTTGCGGCATCCAGATGCCGGAAAACCTGATTCATTGTCAGAACTGCCGGACCCTGCTGAACGACGACCTGCAAGTCGACAGCGTGGTGATCCCGGAATTCATTCCGTTGCAGGAGATCCCGACCATGGTCGAAGTCGAACTCGCGGGCTATTACATCGGCTGCCCGAAATGCAAACGCGAGCTGCGCATCGCCAGCAAGTACGTCGACGAGCGCGTCGAGTGCAAGTTCTGCCATTCGCAGTTCGTGATGGCGCTCAAGAACCCGGACATCAAAACCGCCGCGTTCTACTCGAAGTGCCCCCACTGCAATGAAGAGCTGCGCGCCGCAGCCAAGTACATGGGCTCCAAAGTCGCCTGCAAACACTGCGGCGGCAAAATCCAGTTCGTCGATCACTCGATCTGACGACGGCTGCGGGCCGCACAGCGGGTGCCACGGACGGCAACTCGGGGCAGCAGCGGGTGCCACTGGCGGCGGCTCGGGGCCGCCAGTGCGAATCGCCCAGCGACCCCCTGCCACCATTCAATCAGTGGGCGCGCGCTCGCAAAGAGCACTGTTGAGCCGAGTACAGCTCACCAGTGGCACCCAATAATTACGTCCGCATTCCCAGGAACCACCAGACGCCGCGGCGGCCGAAGAGAAGTTCGATCCCGGTGTCGCCGAAGTCGAAGGCTCGGGCAACGGCGGCGACCGCCTCGGACTCCTTGAACGTGCAAAGGCATTCGGGCACTGCGGTGCGAATCTCATCGGCCAGATGCTCGAGTCGCGCCTCGGCGATTGCCTCATCCCCGTCCATTGCATCCGCGCCGACTTCGCTCATGAGAAGTTCCGAAAGCGTCTCGAGCCGACGGCCGTATGCGGTCTGCTGCCTCTTCGTCAACTTTGCAGCGCGTTTGTTTTTGATGCTGCTGCCATCCCCGGATGTCACGATGAAGAGCGTCGGCTCGTTCTTCCCCGGCTTCCAGTAATCGGCGTAAAGGTCATCGACCGTTTTCCGGGCGAGCGCAGCGTTGTTCTTGGCGGGCATGGAATGACTTTGAAGAGCCGCAGGCAATTCATTGCGGCGAGGGAATGGAACTAGCGGCGCGCCCCGGTCGCCTCGCGGCCGACTTTGAACTTCTCGGACGAGCTTGTTGTCGAAACGCGGGGCTGCGCGTTCTGCGATCCGGTCGGTTCGGCAGCCGTTGTTTCCGCGGCCGCCGCTTCCTGACCGGTCACGGTTCCGGTTTCAGCCTGACTGACCTGCGTTGTGTAGAGCTTCCCTTCCTTGTCGAAGAGGAGCGCGACGTTCATATGCCATCGCTCGCCGCTGTCGCGATGCCACTCATCGCAGTAATAGATGCTCCGGGTCGAGCCGAAATCTCCCTTGAGCCCGGCGGCATTGAGCTTCCTGACCGCTTCGTCGCGGTCGGTGCCGCGCGGGGCGATTGCGAGGATTTCCTTTTCCTGCTCGGAATACGTCAGCGGGCTCGGGATGATCCGCCCGCTCGTCAGCTGGCAGCCGGCCAGAAATAGTATTCCGATGCACAGGAGGGGACGCATGAGGCGGTTTGTACGCCGCATTTCGCAATTCGGTCAAGGGGAAGTCGCGGGGGGGCCATTCCGGAGCACAGACATTCCTGTCTGTGCATTTCGTGAGTCGATGATCGATCGGCACAGACTAGAATGTCTGTGCTCCGGGGCGGGTTCAGAACTGCCGCAGGAAGCGGACGTCGTTTTCGTACAGTCGGCGGATGTCGGTGATGCCGTGGCGGCGCATGCAGAACCGCTCGATCCCCAGCCCGAACGCGAATCCGCTGACCGATTCCGGATCGTAGCCGACCGCGCGCAGCACGTTCGGATCGACCATTCCCGCGCCGCCGAGTTCCATCCAGCGGTCGTTCCAGAACATGTCGACTTCAACCGATGGCTCGGTGAACGGGAAGAACGACGGGCGGAAGCGAATCTCGACGCCGTGCCCCAGGTACGCCGCCGCGAACAGGCTGAGAACGGTCTTGAGTTGAGCCATCGTCACCCCTTCCGCCACCATCAGCCCTTCCATCTGGTGGAACATGCAGGAGTGCGTCGCGTCGATGGTGTCGGGCCGATAAACCCGGCCGAGTGAAACGATGCGGATGGGGGGCTTCGTCGTCTCCATCACCCGAATCTGCACGGTCGACGTCTGGCTGCGGAGCAGCACCGGACCGCCGGACGCGGTCTTCGCCGCCGCGAGGTAGAAATTGTCGAGCGGGTCGCGCGCGGGATGATCGAGCGGAATGTTGAGCGCTTCAAAGTTGTGCCGCTCGTCCTCGATCTCCGGTCCGTCGGCCACCGAGAACCCGAACCGTCCCATGATGTCCTTGAACTCTTCCATCGTCTGCGTGAGAGGATGGAGTCGTCCCTGCCGGACCGGTGTTCCGGGAAGCGTGATATCGATGCCGGTGAGCGCCGCCTTCGGCCGGCTGAGTTCGGCCTGACGCGCTTCGAGAGCGCCTTCGACTTTCGTCTTCACTTCGTTGAAGCGTTTGCCGACGACGGGGCGTTCTTCGGGACTCACTTTCCCGAGGAGCGTCTGCAGGTCTTTGAGCCGTCCCTTCTTCTTGCCGAGAAACTCGATGCGGACCGCTTCGAGAGCTTCGGCGGCAGCGGCTGCTCGAATTGCTTCGAGCGCAGCTGTTTCGTATTCGGTGAGTGCGGCGACGGGATCCATACCAGCTGAGCTTCCGCGCAATTCCGAGGTCCGAGCAACACGAAACCCCGGTGCGTAAACGACCGGGGCTTCACTTCGGCCCGGCCCCGGTCACCCGGAGCCGAACGCGATTCTCTTGACGGAAGACGGATTCAGTTCGTCTTCCGGGCGACAGCCACGAGCTCGTCGAAGACCGCCGGTTCGTGAATCGCGAGCTCGCTGAGCATCTTGCGGTTCACTTTGACGTTCGCGGTCGTCAGGCCGTGGATGAACTCCGAGTACGACAACCCGCGCTGGCGGCAGGCCGCGGTCAGGCGGACGATCCAGAGGGCGCGGTATTCGCGCTTCTTGAGCTTGCGGCCGACGAACCCGAAGGCCCGGGCGCGCAGCACGGTCTCTTTGACTGTCTCGATCAACCGGCTCCGGCCGCCGTAGTTCCCCTTGGCTTCCTTGAACCACCGCTTGTTGGAGCGCCTGCGCGCCTTGCTGGTTTTGACTCTCATGGCAAAACTCGATTCTGTCTACATTCCGATAGTGAGGCTGTGAACGTTCCGTGTTCGCAATATGTCTTGAGTTGCGTCCGCAGGATTCACTCCGCGAACGCCCGCCGAAGCCCCGCGTGCATCACATTCCGGGACGCAGGGCCTCAATGATCGTGGCCGTCTGACGGGCACTGACGAGGACGTTATCGCCCCGCAATTGACGGGTCCGCTTCCCACCCTTGTGGCTCAGCTTATGCCCCCGATTGATCTTCTTATGCTTGATCTTGCCGGTAGCCGTTACCTTGAACCGCTTCCCGTAACCCTTGTTGGTCTTCTGCTTAGGCATAATTCCTGTGTCAACTTTCTCGCAAATCGACGCCGCATCCGTGCGTCCGGGGT
>JBFWWA010000365.1:0-5629 GCA_050246455.1 Planctomycetaceae bacterium | reverse complement strand
CGACGGCCAGCAGGAGCGAAAACGGGGCGCCGAACATCCACGCCGCTCCGCAGACGATCGGAATGCATGCGAGCCGCTCATACGGCGCCCAGCCGGGTGCGTCCGCAATAACAATCATGGCCGCGACGGCCATGAAGAAAACGGCCGCCGCACTTCGGAAGTGGTCGGCTCGGGTTTCGGGCAACATCACAATCATTGCCTCACGTTGCGGAACTCAGTAGTTTCAGGAACGAAGCGATTTCCACGGCTCCTCGCCGCTGACGTCGATTGTCGGCGGACCCTGGATTTCCGCGGGCGAAAGGATCGCCAGGAAAACAAGCGTGTCGTCGCCGGCGTTGTACGTTCCGTGGACGACGTCCTTCGGGATGTGCGCCATCTGGCCGGCCCCGAGAATCTGTTTTTCGCGGTCGACCCATTGCTCGGCCGTCCCGGAGATGACGTAAATGATCTCTTCCATTTCGGGATGTCGATGAAACTTGTGCGCCTTTCCGGGGGGCATATTCACGCGAACGAGCAGCAGGTCCTTCGCATCGGTAAGACCGGGACGGCAAAGCCAGTCGTGTGGGCCCCAAGGCAGTTCTTCCACCTGCATCTCGGATTCCGTGACGAACCGCAGCGCACTCGCAGTCATCGATCGCCTCGCATGAATATCCCGATTCGAATTGCGGCCGAATTCGACAACCGGCGCGCATCATCACATTCTGCAGGAGTCGAGCAGCACAACGCAATGGTGAGGTGCGCTTAACTCTGCAACAAGGCTTCAATCCGCTCGAGCGTGGGGCCGATTTCGCCGTGCACAACGGTGTCGGCCGCGGCATCGTGCAGAGTCGGCTCGCGATTGATGATGACGAGTTTCGCGCCGTTGTCGACCGCCAGCAGCGGCAGGTCGGCGGCGGGTGTCACGACGAGCGAGGAACCGATGGCGATGAACAATGCGCAACTGCGAGACCAGTTGACCGCTTCGTTGATGACGGCGGGGTCGAGCGGTTGTCCGATCGAGATCGTCGCGTGCTTGAGCATTCCCGAGCAGGATGGGCAACAGGGAATCTCGTCCGTCGCCTGAAACTGTCGAACCCAGGGTTCGGCGTCGAACCGCTCGCCGCAGTCGAGGCAGGCGACTTCACGGGCCGTGCCGTGCAGTTCAAGAACTTTGCTGCAGCCGGCAGACTGATGCAGACCGTCGATGTTCTGCGTGATGAGTCCGCTGACCAGTCCTCGCGATTCCCAGCCGGCGAGAATGCGGTGCCCGACATTCGGCCGGGCATGAAACATCGAGTCATGCGATTCCGCTTTCTGCGCCCAGTATTCGCGGCGGGCCTTCTCGGAACTGCAGAACTCGTTGAAATAAACCGGGGTTGTTCGCGACCAGACTCCTCCCGGAGAGCGGAAGTCGGGGATGCCGCTTTCCGTGCTGATTCCCGCTCCGGTGAAAACGACGGCGTTTCCGCGCTCCCGTAAAACGTCGGCAACTACTTCGCAGGGATGTTTCATTACCATTCCTCTGACGGCCCGCACCCTCTAACAGATAAGTCGTTGCCGATCCTTTCCACCCCAACTCACATTTTTCAAACCGATAGACCCGATTTTCGGTACAAATACGGATGCACGGTTGTCCGTCGATTGTCCATAAAACTTTTCATAAGTTCACGATGTCGTCGGGGGAGTGCGGCCAATGGACGAATCGCCGACAGTGTTCGTCGTCGATGACGAAGTTGGAATGCGGAAATCGCTGCAGTATCTGATCGAATCGGCGGGTATTCCCGTTCGGTCCTTTGAATCTGCCACCAGCTTTCTCAATTCTGTTTCGAGTTCCGCAGCCGGTTGCCTGCTGCTCGACATTCGCATGCCGGGCATGACCGGCATGGAACTGCAGCAGAAGCTGTTCGACAACGGCAACAAGATTCCAATCATTCTCATTACCGCACACGGCGAGATTCGCTCCGCCGTACAGGCGATGTCGCTGGGCGCGTTCGACTACATTGAAAAGCCGGTCGATGGCGATGTTCTCATCAACCGCATCCGGCTCGCCCTCGAACTCGACGAACAGACTCGCAGGAAGCACGCGGCGAAGCGGGGGTTCTTTGAACGGCTCGAGAAGCTGACGCGCCGCGAGCGGGAAGTTTACGAGCTGGTCATTACCGGCAAACAGACGAAGCACGTCGCCGCCGATCTCGACCTGAGCTTCAAGACGGTCGAATCGCATCGCTCGAACATCATGCGCAAAATGGAAGTGAAGAGCATTACGGAGCTCATTCACATCGCGCTCTCGATGGCGGCCGAAGAAAAACAATAGGCGACGGATTCTTCTGTTCCGACTACGGCGACTTCTCGCCGATGCACACCAGTCTGCTTGCGGTGCGAAAATAGATCCGGCCGTCGAGCAGGGCGGGAGTTGCCAGGATCGGCTCTCCGAGGTCGTTTTCGGCCAGCAGTTCAAACCGGTCCCCCGCCTGGAGAATATAGGACTTTCCGTCCTCGTTGGTGATGAGGATCTTCCCACCCGCTTCCACCGGCGACATGGAACAGCGCCCGCCGATCCGCTTCTGCCAGACCGTCTTGCCGTTTTCCGCGTCGAGACAGGTCACGATTCCGGTATCGTTCGCCATGTAAAGCCGCCCGTCGAGGTAAAGAGGCGACGGCACATGCGGCCCACCGCGAACCGCCTGCCAGGCGATGCTTGATTCGGTGAGATCTCCAGTGCCTCCGGGTCGGATTGCGAACGTCGGGCCGTTTCGACCCGAAGTCGAGAATATCAGGCCGCCGCCGACGACAATTGTCGGAATCGCTTCGCGGGTCGATCCCGATGCGCGCCACCTTTCTTCGCCCGTTTCGGGATCGTAACCGATGACGTGATGTGAGCTGTTGTAAACGAGATCATCCCGCTCGCCGATTCGCAGCACGACCGGCGTTGACCAGCACATCGCGTTTTCGCGCGCGTGCTTCCACAGTTCCTCGCCGGAACTCTTGTCGTACGCGGCGAAGAGCGTCTCGCCTTTATTCTGATACTGGATGAGAATCACCTTGTTCTGGTAGAGAACCGGGCTCGTTCCCGGGCCGTGCGTCGTTCCGAAGATCCCAAGATCTTTTGCCCATTTCTCCTTGCCGTTGACGTCGACGCAGACGAGGCCGCTGTTTCCGAAGAAAGCAACAACGTTCTCCCCGTCGGTGACCGCGGTTCCCGAGGCGCAGGAGTTCTTCGCGTAGAGTTTTTCCTGTTCCTTCGGTTTGGGAGCGTCATACTTCCAAAGTCTTCTTCCATCGGTCCGGCTGTAGCAGACGATGCTTCGCTCGTCTCCCTCTTTGGACGCGGTTGTGATAAAGATTCGGTCGTCCCAGATGGAAGGGGAGCCGTGGCCCCGTCCCGGAATTTCGGAACTCCAGATGACGTTTTCCGTACTGCTCCAGTGGAGCGGGAAAACGGCATCGACGGCATTTCCCTGTCCGGTCGGTCCCCGGAAGCGGGGCCATTGCTTCTCCGCTCCGGGCGCAGGCATCACGACGCGCACCGGCGTCGCGGTGGCGTTCTTCCCACCGCCGGCGTTTGCACCCGCCTTGCGGAGAATCGGTTCCACTTTGGCGGGATCGTCAAACGGGGGCTTCTGGTCGCGCTTGCGGTAGGCCTCGCGAATGAGCGCGAGGAACTCGTCAGCAATCTTCAGGCGCTGCTCGTACGCGGACTTGAGCCTGGGATCTGCCAGCACTTTCTCCTTGCCGCCATGTTTCTCGAGAAACAGAAGATGATTGTCGGGTGTTCCAATCCGTTCCCATTCGGCAGCGAGATCGGTCGGGATCATCGTCGGCAGAACCTTGCGATATTCCTCGCTCGTCAAATCTCGCGCGAGGACCTGCAGCTCGAGACTCAACGGATAATCGTCTTCCCGCGCGGGCTTCGGGTCTTCCGCCAATGAGGGGGCGGGGGAACAGAGCAGTGTCGTCAAAGCGAGCGCAAGCGCGCACCAACGACTCGAAAGGTTGGAAAAACAGGTGCGGCGCTCGACGAAAAATGTCATTCGGATTCCTCGCACGCGGGCGATGGTGCTGTTCCGGCCGGTAGGGGATCGGTTAAACTGGAAGGTTCGATTCGAGCGGTGGTGTCGCGGTCGGGAGACCACGACACCATTGAGTTCCGATGCTGAACAAACCTGGCGCGACGGTCCACGCTAGCCGATCGCAACTCTCCTCACAAGCGGCTGTCACGGAGCGGAACGAACCTTGAGCGAGTCCACTGCGACCCCGGCCGCAGGCCAGCTGGAGTGCAACGGCGTCCCCGTTGCCGATACGTTCGCCGAGGCATTCCCGATCGTGGGGACCCGGCTGGTCATCACGGCGGCCAGCATTGAGTGGGCGCGCATCGCGGCCGCAGAGTTTTGCGGATTTGCCACGAGCGTGATCGCCTGCGACACGGAAGCGGCAGTCGAGCGCGAGCTCCTGCCCGCGGAAACAGCCGACGGCCGTCCCGGCGTCAGCGTCCTCGCCTTCGCATTCAATCGGGATGCGCTCGCAAGTGCCGTCGCTTCGCGGGTCGGGCAGTGCGTGCTCACCTGCGCGACGACCGCCTGCTACAACGGCGTTCTCGATTCCCCGCGCGACAAGCGGATTATTGTGGGAGGACAATTACGGTACTTCGGGGACGGGTTTCAATCGTCGAAAAAGTTCGGCGAACGGCGGCTGTGGCGACTGCCGGTAATGGACGGGGAATTCGTCTGCGAGGACCGGTTCGGCACGCAGAAGGGAGTGGCGGGGGGGAACCTCCTTTTCTGCGGAACGTCTCAGGCGAGCGCGCTCAAGGCCGCGCAGGCCGCGGTCGACGCGATGCGCGCAGTGCCCGATGTCATCCTCCCGTTCCCCGGTGGAATTGTCCGGAGCGGAAGCAAGGTCGGCTCCCGCTACAAGAAGCTCAAGGCCAGCACGAACGAAGCGTACTGCCCGACGCTCGTTGCACTCACCGAAACGGCGCTCCCGGCCGGCACGAACGCGGTCTATGAAATTGTGATCGACGGACTCACCGCCGAGAGCGTGCAGCAGGCAATGCGCGTCGGGCTGCATGCGGGCTGCGCGACGAAAGGACTCACGCTGGTGACCGCCGGGAACTACGGCGGCAAACTCGGCCCGCATCATTTCCACCTTCGCGACCTGGTGTGACGTGACGGCAGCTCCGGTTATGGAAACGAACGATCCCGCCCGCGCCCGGATGCGTCGGGCCGCGTACCTGCTCATGGGAGCGGTCTGGACGGCGGTCATGCTGGCGCAGATCTGCCGCGTCCAGCCGAATTTGAGCGCGAACGATCGCTCGCGCTGGTGCACTGTCTGGTCGCTCGTCGAACGCGGGACGTTTCAGATCGACGAGATCGATGCCGTCGCCGGCTGGAGCACGATCGACAAGGTCCGGCACGAAGGGCATTTTTATTCGAGCAAGCCCGCGCTCTATCCGACAATCGTTGCGGGAGTTTACTGGGGATTGAAGACGGTCACCGGCTGGGATCTCCTCGAAGAGACCGCGCTTGTTGTCCGGACGATCCTCCTGATCGTCAACCTGCTGCCGATGCTCCTGGTGCTCCTGCTGGTTGCAAAAATTGCCGAGCGGCATGGGCACAGCGACTTCGGCCGGCTCTCCCTTTTTCTGGCGGCG
>JBFWWA010000364.1:0-5633 GCA_050246455.1 Planctomycetaceae bacterium | reverse complement strand
ACTACATTAAGGTTCGGCGGTTCCGCACTGTCATGTCATCGGTTCGTAGAGTAGATGGTTACCGATCCGATTGCGTCGACGTCGGACTGCGAAGGCTTCGCCACTGAAACATTGTTCCTGAAGGTCCGCGTTCGATGTATAACCCTCTTCTCCTGCCTGACCTCCGGCAGATGCTGGAGGAAAATGACATCCGCGGCCTGCAGGAATTCTGCACCGTCCTCCACCCGGCCGTTACCGCAGAAGTTCTGGAAGGACTTCCCTGCGAGGACGTCTGGCGTGTGTTGTCGCACTGCAGCCTTGCGCGGCAGGTGGAAATTTTCGAGTTCATCGGCATATCGAAGCAGGTCGAGCTTGTCGACAATTTCGACCGCGAGCGGCTCTCGAAGCTGATCGAAGCGATGGCGCCGGACGACCGCGTCGACCTGCTCTCGCGAATGGATCCGGACCATGTCGAAAGTCTGCTGCCGCTGATTGCGCAGGCGGAGCGGAGCGACATCCGGAAACTGCTCTCGTATCCGGACGGCAGTGCCGGCTCGATCATGACGACCGAGTATGCCTCACTTCCGGAAGACATCACGGTTGCGGAAGCACTCGACCGCCTGCGATTGCAGGCGCCTCACCGTGAGATGATCTATTACGTCTACATCATTGACGACGAGCGTCGCCTGACCGGAATGCTCTCGTTGACGGACCTCATACTTGCCCGACCCGACACGAAGCTCTCAAAGATCAAACGGCGTGAACCGATTTCAGTGAACGTCGATGACGATCGTCAGCTAGCCGCACAAAAGCTCGCGAAGTATGACTTCATCGCTATCCCTGTCGTTGATTCCCAGCAACATCTCGTCGGCATCGTGACGCACGACGACGTCCTTGACGTCGTTCAGGAAGAAGCGACCGAAGATGCCTATCGCGCGGGTGCCGTTGCCCCTCTCGAAGACAGCTATCTCGAGACGCCGCTTCGGACCATCGCCTGGAAGCGCGGGGTCTGGCTATTGTTACTCGGCGGTTTCTCGCTTGTCACAGCGCAGGTTCTCTCCAGTTATCAGAATATGTCCGGAGAGTACTTGTGGATGATCATATTTCTTCCCCTTGTACTCGCGAGCGGCGGAAACACCGGCTCCCAATCGGCCACTCTCGTCATTCGGGAATCGGCTGTTCAAACGCTCAGCCGGCAGGACAGTTTGCGAATGGCACGACGTGAGCTGTTCGTGGGCATGATGCTTGGGCTCTGCATGGGTCTGCTCGGATATACTGCTGCGATCGTCTGGTTTCGGATGACGGCCGCGCAATGCTCAATTGTGGCGATGACTGTGTTCCTCGTGGTTACGCTGGGAAGCGTCGTCGGCGCGTCATTGCCTCTGATTTTCAAGCGATTCGGGATGGATCCTGCTCTGATGTCGAATCCGCTGATCGCGGCACTGAGCGATGCTCTCGGAGTGGTCATCTACTACTCGGTCGCAATCTTCGTCATTGAACGGATGGCCCGTTAGCGGTCTTTTCGATGCTCCGGAATCGCGATAGACTTCAGGCAGCGAATCTCGCGGCGGTCGACCGGGTCCATTCCGCCGCGTCCTGGAGGCCGTTGGAAATGACGAGGCAGAGATGGGTGTTGGAGGCAGCCTCGTCCCGCCTCGCATTCGGCCAACTCGTGCTCGCATTCGTTCTTTGCTGCATCGCGGTCGAACTCTGCGCCCAGGAGCCGTCCGCACCGCCGGCAGTTGCAACTCCTCCCGCAGTTGAGCCGGAATTGACGGCTGATGTTGTCGCCTCCCGCCGAAAGCAGGTGGAAGAGACGAAGGACCTCGATGAGGAAGTCCGCAAACGCGCCATCGACTTCTACAAGCGGGCGCAGGATGAATTGAAACGAGCAGCCGAACTGACGGCGCGCACTGCAGAACTGAAGAAGCAGGCCGCGTCCGCTTCAGAACGGCAAACCATTGCCAAAGCCGACATTGTTTCCCTCAAGTCAAAAGCCGATCCGGAACTCCCCAGCTCAGCAACGCTTGCGGTCATCGAGCAGGAGCTTGCCAAGCGGCAGGCGGAGCTCGACGCACTCCGAAAGACCCAGGCTGAACTGGAAGCAGAACCCAACCGACGTGCCAATCGTCGTAAGGATGTCCGAGCGAGTATTGTTTCAGCGCCCGATCGGCTCGCCGAAGTCATCAAACAGCTGGAAGCGGCCACTCCCGCAGACGAGCCTCCCGCGATCACGCTTGCGCGACGCACGGAACTCGCGGCTCAGCGGAAGATGCTTGCGGCGGAAACACCGTCGCTCGAAGCAGAACTCGCGCTCTATGACGCGGAGGACGTGGTCGACCTCATCCGTCTGAAGCGCGACCTGCAGGCGCAGGAAGTAAACCGCTCGGCTGATCTGGTCGAAAAACTGACCGCGCTGGTCAACCAGCGGCGTCGCGAAGAGGCGGAGAACGCGCTGCGGCAGGCGCGGCAACAGCAGCTTGAAGCGAACCCTCTGCTTCAGAATTACGCGGACGAGAATACTCGCCTCGCGCAGGCTGCCCATGACCTTACCGTCGAGCTTGAAGATGCCGATAAAGAACTGCAGCAGACTCGCAACCAGCTTGAGCAGCTTGAGAAGGAATTCGAGCAGACTCGACAGAAAGTGGAGTCGATCGGGCTCACCGGCCCGATCGGCCTGCTTCTTCGTAAACAACGTGCGGACCTGCCCGATGTGCGTGCGCATCGCCGCAGTGCGGCCGAGCGGCGCGATCTGATCGAGGAAGTGCAGTTCAAACTGTTCGAGCTCGACGAAGAACGCTCGCTGCTCGCCAATCTGGACCCGGCACTCGACGAGATTCTGCGATCGGCTCCCGCGGATCTCTCCAGCGATGAGAAGCGAGACCTTGAGCAATCCGCCAGGGAGATCCTCGAACGCCGGCGACAGTTTCTCGACACTGCCAATCGAAGCTACGTGAGCTTCATCGACAAGCTGGTCGATATCGACGTCACTGAACGCAAACTGATCGAGCAAGTCGACAAGTCCGCACGATACATTGACGAACGCGTACTTTGGATTCGGAGCAGCCGAATTCTCGGTATCGAGGAACTTCGCCGGGATCGATCTTTCTCGAAGCTTGCGAACTTTAACGGATGGATGGGAATCGGGCGGCACCTTTACGAGGATGTCCGCGACAATCCGATTCCGTTTCTCTCCGCGCTACTGCTGTTTGGTGCACTGGAATACTATCGCGGGCGGTTCCGTCGCGAACTCCGCGAAATCGGCACGCAGGTCCAGCGAGGAACTTTCTCCAAGTTCGCTCCGACAATGCGCGCCGTAATGCTCACGGCGATTCTAGCGCTCTTTGGCCCTTCCCTCGTCACCTATTTCGCGTGGCGAATCGGAAACGTCTCTCAAGATGGTGACCTCGGACGAGCGGTTTCGGCTGGTTTGTTCGCCGTCGCCGCAGCTTACTGGCCTTTCGAATTCGTCCGGCAAAGCTTCCGCAACGACGGGCTCGCCGAAGCACACTTCGGTTGGACCATTGCGGCCATTCGCCTGGTGCGTCGCAGGCTGCGTCTGATCATGCTCTGCGGCCTGCCGCTGCTCTTTCTGACGGTGACGCTCAGCGAGGTTGAATCAGAACAAGGACGCGATGCATTCGAGCGACTTACCTTCATCACTGCGATGGTGGCGGGAGCTGTGTTCATCTGGAGCCTACTCAATCCGACGCGCGGAATCATTCGAGATGTCGCATCGTATGACCGCGGCGGATGGTTGGACCGCCTCATGCCGGTCTGGCAGGCGCTCGGGGTTGTTCCCGCCCTGCTGATGGCCGGCCTTGCATTCGCTGGTTATTACTACACGGCCCAGCAGTTTGCCTCGCGCATAGAATCGACGATCTGGCTGCTCGTGGGCTGCCTGTATCTGCGCGGACTATTGCTGCGACTGGTACTCGTGCATCGTCGCAGGCTCAGCATCGAGCAGGCCCGAGAACGGCGTGCGGCCGCCGAAGAACGCGCCGCTTCCAGCGACGCCGCCGCGACGGCGAACATCACGACCGAAGCCGAGAAAGGAGCGGACCTCGCGAAGATCAGCTCGCAGACACAGCGCCTCTTGAACGTCGCGCTCTCGACATTCTGCCTCGTCGGATTCTGGTGGATCTGGATTGATGTGCTCCCTGCCCTGAACTTCCTCGATCGTTGGCCGCTCTGGACGATCAGCGTGCAGGCCTCGGAGGAAGTTGTGAGCAGCACGGGGCAGAGAACGACTCGCCTGGTCGACAAGACCGATGCGGTGACCGTCGCAAACCTGGCAGCGGCATTGCTTATCGCCATCGTGACGTTCATTTCAGCTCGTAACGTTCCCGGCGTCCTTGAAATGTCGCTGTTGCAGAGGCTGCCGTTCGATGCGGCGGGCCGATATGCCGCGACATCCATCGCAAAGTACCTGATCGTGATGCTTGGGGTGGTTCTGGCGGGAACGACCATCGGCGTCGGCTGGTCGAAGATTCAATGGCTGGCAACGGCCCTTACGTTCGGCCTCGCGTTCGGTTTGCAGGAAATCTTTGCGAACTTTGTCGCCGGCGTCATCATTTTGTTCGAACGCCCGATCCGTGTGGGAGACGTTGTGACAATTGCCGATGTCTCCGGTGTGGTGTCGAGAATCCGCATCCGGGCAACAACAATCACCAACTGGGACCGGAAGGAATTCATTGTCCCGAACAAGGAATTCATCACCGGCCGGCTTCTCAACTGGACCCTTTCGGACACGACGAACCGGGTCGTGCTGAACGTCGGCGTTGCTTACGGAACCGATCCGAATCTGGCTCGGAAACTACTTCTCGAATCCGCCCACGAACAGCCTACCGTTCTCGAGGAACCGGCACCGACCGCCACCTTCGAGCAGTTCGGCGACAGCACTCTCAACTTCGTGCTGAACGTATTCCTTCCGGATCTCGGCGGAAGAGTCGACGTCATCCACAATCTGCACACCTCGGTCTATCAGAAGTTTCGAGATGCAGGGATTGAAATCGCATTTCCGCAACGCGATATTCATATTCGATCGGCCGATGGGTTCTCTTCCCACACTCTGTTGAACGGACAGCGAACCAACGGAAGCCGGCAGGCCGGAGAGTCATCGCATGTCGCGGAAGAGGCATAACAAGCGCGGAAACCGGTTCCACCGGCAGACCGCGCCCGGCGCAATGCCCGGCTCCGTAATCGCTGATCCCGCCTCACCCTCCCCGAAGATCCACGTCATTGCCTACGGTTCCGACACCTTCGAAGAGATCGTTGACGCACGGATCGATACGATCAAGTCACTCGTGGGGAAGCATCGCGTCGTCTGGATCAACGTTGAAGGGCTTGGCGACGCGAAGATCATCGAAGAACTCGGGAAACTATTCGATCTTCACGCCCTTGCACTCGAAGACGTCGTCCACGTCCATCAACGGGCGAAGGTCGACAGCTACGACGATCACCTGTTCATAGTGTCGCGCATGGTCTCGATGCGCGAGCAGCTCGAGACGGAACAGCTCAGCATGTTCCTCGGACCGAATTTTGTCCTCTCATTCCTTGAAGATCCCGGCGACTGTCTCGATCCGCTCCGCGACCGGCTCCGGAGAAAGCGGGGTCAGACGCGTGCCGAAGGGCCCGATTACCTCGCCTACGCA
>JBFWWA010000363.1:0-5638 GCA_050246455.1 Planctomycetaceae bacterium | reverse complement strand
TCGACCTTGAACGCCTGCATCTGCTGCGAAGTCATCAAGTTCACGGTGCGGGCGTAGACATCTCGATGTGCCTGAGGCGAGTCTCCCCGTTTCGAGCCGATAAACCCGGCTTCGATCGTTTCCAGCATCGCCAGACGTTGTTTCATCCGTTCGGGTTTGCCGGAGCCGTCCGAGTTGCGAATGCGCCCGTTGCTTTCGACAACGAACGGTGCGTGTGTCATGCCGAGAAAGCCGGGCCCCTCGCTCGCGCCGCCGATCGAAATGAATGCCGGAATCTCGAGCTGCGGCCGCTTCGGTCCGAGTTGATGGCTCGCAACTGCGCCGAATGACGGATGCGTGACGGTGGCATCGGGTACGAAAGCGGTGTGCAGATAGTAACGTCCGCGGTCGTGATCGGCCTCGCGCGTGCTCATCGACCGGACGATTGCGAGCTTGTCCATGATCTGCGCGGTTTTCGGCAGATGCTCGCAGATTTCGAGCCCCCCTTTCGCGGAGATCGGCTTGAACTCGCCGCCGTTCTTCGACTGCGGCTTCAGATCCCACAGATCGATCGTCGGAGCGCCGCCGCCGAGCCAGACGAGAATGCAGGCCTTCTGGTTCTTCTTGACGGTCTCGGCGTTCGCTTCGACATGCGCGAGGAACGCCGCCGCCGAGGCAGCCGTCGTCCCCGCCGCAATCGACGCATGTTCGAGGAAATGCCGCCGCGTCATGGAAATGCTGTTCATCCGAAGCTCCGTGGGCGTTTCGTCGTTCTGTGTTTCGTCTGAATCGTCGAGGATGGAAAACATATCGGCGATCAATGTCAATTCATCGGAACGATCTGTTCTCTCAGCCCCCTCAACCCGGCCCTCTCCCGCGACGGGGAGAGGGGGGGGAAAGAATTTCGCATCGTCCGCAATCCGCAGTCGGAAATCCGCAAGCCAAAGTTTCGACGGCAAGCCGTCGGCTTGGGGCTTTCCCCAAAGCTCTGCATCTCCCTCAATGGTTAATCACAAACTCGTTCGAATTCAGCACCGCCCAGAAGACATCCTGGAATGCGGCGAAGCGGTCGCCGGTCGCCTGGACGATCTTGTTGGCGACGTTGAGTTCGCGCGGCGTTGCCCGCCGGCCGAGCGCGGCGAGGTAAAGCCGTTGCAGCTTCTTCACGTCGGGCTCGTCGGTCGAAATCACGCGATGCAGGTAGCTCCCCTGCTCCGCACTGATCGCTGTTTCGATCATTGGACCGTTCATCATCATGAGCGCCTGGGGAATCGTTCCGTTGAAGGTGGTCGCTTCCCCGTTGTCGTCGGTCCCAAAAGTGATGATGAACTGTCTCAGCCATTCGTCGCGTTGTCGGCCCGCATCGGCCTGCTCACCCTTTCCCGCCTTGTCCGCTTCCGTGGCGATCAGCAGGGAATCGTAGAGCTGCTCCGCTTCCATCGATTTCAGATACACACGGCTGAAGAGCGGCATCTGCCCCCCTTCGGGATCGTCGGAGGAATTCTTCTTGCCGAACCTGCTGGTGAGATTGTATGCCTCGCTGTTGGCAATCCAGCGGATCAGTTTCCGGACATCGTAACCCTGCCGCGCGAACTCCCGTGCCATGTCGTCGAGCAGTTCGGGATGCGACGGCGATCGGTGCGGCCCCATGTCGTCGACCGGATTCGTAAAACCATACCCGAAGAAGCGCGACCACATCCGGTTCACCATGGCCCGCGCCAGCAGCGGCGGCTCTCCTTGTGTGATCAGCCGGGCGAGCTCGGCACGCCGGTTGGTCGCATCCTTGATCTCAATTCGCTCATTGAAGAACGTCGGATAAGCGACCTGCATTTCGCCGTTGCGCCGCTCGTAAAAGACCGGGCCGTTGAACTCCTCGTTGACAAGCTCGGAATAGTCGTCAACCATGCGGCCGGTGTCCGGGTCGAGCTTGCGATGATTGATGCGGCGCGCCTGCCGGAAGAAGCTGTTGATCTCCCAGAACTGCTTCTGCTTCCAGTCATTGACGAAGGGATGGTCATGACACTGGGTGCACTGCAGCTGCATCCCCATGAAGAGCTGGCTCGTCTTCGCCGTGGCCTGAACTCCTTCGTCATTCATCGTCATTTGCGCGAGCAGATAATTGACCGCGCCGACTTCGTCGAATCGCCCTTCCGCCACCAGCAGCGCGACGACGATCTCATTCCACGGGCGGTTCGTGGTGAACGACTCGCGGAAGAATTTCTGCATGGCATCGCGATTCACGCGCTCGGGGGTGCGACGTCCAATACAGAGGTTGGTCCAGACGGTCATCCAGTGGGCGGCATAGGCGGGGTCATCGAGGAGCTTGTCGACAAGCTTTGCGCGCTTGCGGTCGTCTTTATCGACAACAAAGGGCTCGACTTCCTCTCCGCGCGGAATATGCCCGACGATATCGAGATGGACGCGGCGGAACCATTCGTAGTCGTCCGCCGGCGCGGACGGGGTAACTTCATTCTCGGCCCAGCCCTGGCGAATTGCGGCGTCGATGACGGGCAGGAAGGGATCGGTCGAGCCGGTCGTGAACGGTCGCTCTCCCGGATTGGTCTTCAGCGATGCGGCGGGTTTGTCGTTCTCACCCGGCCTGGCTTTCGCAACGAGCCTGGTCTGCGCGAACAGTCCATTTGCCGAAAGCACCGAACTGACGATCACGACCGTCAACACAGCCGGCGCGCGAAGACCTCCGAAACGAGCTCGCTTCATTCGCAGTTCCCTCAGTGTCGCCAGTCGCAGAGCGCATTCTCATCGGCCCGCGCGTCATGATACTGTCGGCGGAACGCGTCTGTCGAGATGATATCGGAATGACGTTCTCGAAGCCCGAGGCCGTGTTGAGCACGCATCGCGAATGACACCGAGCGACCGTCTTAAGCGAAATGGTGCTGCCTGGGAGTCGAAAAGCCCTGCGACGATTCCCAAGGCCGCGCGGACGACCGCGACAAAGCATTCGTAACCCCCTCGACTCCCCTTGCGGGCATATTGTCGCTCCGCCCCCTCTCCGATAAAATAGAAGGCCGTCGGTGGACCTTGACGCGAATTCGGTGTGAACCATGCACCCGCCGAGAGCGAAATCAGGACCAACTGAGAAACTGCAGCATGGACGGCCGAACCCGCCGTCGAGATTCCGATCATCACAGAACCGTCACCATGACGTCTCATTCCACAGTCAGAACTTCGCCCCGCCGATCCGGCGCGTCGCTTGAAGTCTATCTGCTGGGGAGCGTCGATTTTGAATCGCTTCTTTTCCTGCAGGAGCGCGTGCTGTACGACATCGGCGGCCGCAACGATTCGCAGGGAACCCTTTTCATCGCGGAGCATCCGCCGCTCATCACCGTCGGCCGCGAAGGAAGCCGCGCGCACATCCGGCTGGAACCGAAAGAGCTCGGGCAGCTCGGCCTCGAGGTTCGCTGGCTGAACCGCGGCGGGGGCTGTCTTGTCCACGGACCGGGGCAGGTCGCCGTTTACCCGATTCTGCCTCTCGACCGTCTCGGCCTCGGTCTCGATCAGTTCAAGAAACGCCTCGAGCAAACCGTCATCGATATGGCGGGCGACATCCGCGTCGAAGCGCAGCGATCGAAAGGGTGCGCGGGAGTCGCATCCCGTTCGGGGCAGTTTGCGTTCATCGGCGCTGCGGTCAAACGCTGGACGACGCACCACGGGATGTACGTGAACGTCGATCCCTCAATGCGGCTGATGCGGCTTGCGGATGCCGACGGATGCGGCGGAAAAATCTCATCGCTTGCCGCGGAGCGCGGCTTGCGGGCCTGCATGCATACCGTTCGCGAGGGACTCGTCCGCCACTTCGCGGAGCAATTTGAATACGACAACCTGCACGTCTACACCGGGCATCCCCTGCTCAAGCGGACGACGAGGGAGACCCATGTCTACGCTTGAGATTCTTGGCGATGTTCCTGCCGCTCCGAAGCGCCGGCTCCCGTCCTGGTTGAAACGGCCGCTTCCCGAACCCGGCATGCAGTTTACGAGCGGCGTCATCGCCGATCTCAAACTTGAAACTGTCTGCGAAAGTGCGAAGTGCCCCAACCGGACCGAATGCTGGTCTCACAAGACAGCAACGTTCATGATCCTCGGCAACGTCTGCACCAGGCCGTGCGGGTTCTGCTCGGTGCCGAAGGGAAAGACTGAAACGCTCCAGCTCGACGAGCCGGACCGCGTTGCGGAAGCGGCCGAGCGACTCGGACTCCGGCACGTCGTCATTACGTCGGTTACGCGCGATGATCTTCCCGACGGCGGCGCCGATCACTTCTACAACTGCGTACTGGCGGTGCGTGAACGGACTGGAGCCGCGGTCGAAGTCCTCACTCCCGACTTCCTCGGCAACAACGCAGCGATCGATCGCGTCATCGAAGCGAAGCCCGACGTTTTCAATCACAATACCGAAACCGTGCCAAGGCTCTACCACCGCGTGCGGCGGAATGCGGATTACCAGAGGACGCTCGACCTGCTGAAACGCGTGAAGGATCAGGCTCCGGAGATGCCGACGAAATCCGGCCTGATGCTCGGACTCGGCGAAACGATCGATGAAGTCCTTTCGGTCTGCGCCGATCTGCGCGGCGTCGGCTGCGAGATGATTACGATCGGCCAGTATCTGCAGCCGAGTCCGATGCACCTCCCTGTCGAGCGTTACGTTCCGCCGGAAGAGTTCGAAGAAGTCGGCCGGCTCGTGCGGAAGCTCGGATTCGGCCTCGTCGCCAGCGGCCCCTTCGTCCGCTCCAGCTACCACGCCGGCGAGATGGTTTCGGAAATGACGGCGGGATGATCGATTGGCGACGGCTCCGGAAGAGCCCGCCAATCATTCGTCGCGGACTCTGGCATGATTCGGAGACCGGACGCAACGAATGAGTTCACGTTATCATGGCGACACCGATCATTCTTCCCGATCTCGGTTCAAGGAGCAGCAAGGTTCGTGTGAGCTGCTGGCTCGCCGATCCGGGGGACAGAATTGAAGAAGGAGACCGGGTCGTTGAAGTTCTCGTCCCGGGAGTGACGTTCGACGTCAGCGCACCCACATCGGGAACGCTCACAAAAATCGAAAAGCTCCCCGACGCTGTCGTCGCAACGGGGGACATTCTGGGTTGGATCAGTTAGAGGTCCAAGTTCCTGAGTCCAAAGTCCAGGGTTGAAGTATCCGCGTCTGAAGCCTGACCACCCGTAGCCTGAAGCCTTCCCCATGATCTGGGAAAAAATCCGCGGACACGAATCGCTTGTCGAAATGTTCCGGCGTTCTGCGGCGCGCGGACGGCTCTCGCATGCGTATCTGTTCGTCGGGCCGGCGGGGGTCGGCAAGATGCTCTTCGCGAAGACGCTCGCCCAGTGTCTGTTTTGTGAACGCTTCGACGACTCCGAGCTCGAAGCATGCGGCGAATGCGGCCCCTGCCGGATGATGCAGGCGGGAACGCATCCCGACTTTCTCACGCTCGGCCGCCCTGACAGCAAAAACGTCATCCCGATTGAACTGATCGCAGGAAGCCGTGAACGTCGCGGACAGGACGGGCTCTGCCACGATATTGCCCTGCGGCCGATGGCCGGCATGCGCCGAGTTGCGGTCATTGACGACGCGGATTACCTGAATGCGGAAAGTGCCAACGCGTTCCTGAAAACATTGGAGGAGCCGCCGCCGGGCTCGGTG
>JBFWWA010000362.1:0-5638 GCA_050246455.1 Planctomycetaceae bacterium | reverse complement strand
GGAAATATTCGTCACGCGCACCGGCTGCGCAACGGCGTTTGTGTTCATGCCTGCGCGGGAGGCGTCGCCATTGTCTCCGTCAGACCTTCCAAACTGCAGCTGCGCCTGATGCAGGCTGAAAACCGAGAGGGTCCAGATCGAGAAAACCATGAAGCCGAGCAGCATCGCGCCGTAGGTTTCATCGTTTGTCAGCACGGCGCCGACCGCGACCATGAGCACACTGAGCGCACACATCCACCAGTACTGAACGGAGCTTTTCTTCTGAAAAAGAACGATCAGCGACAGGTAAATGAGCAGGTGCGCGCCCGACAGAATTCGCCCCTCGATATTCTCGTCGAAGAACTCCCACCCGGCGGCCGCGAAGGCGACGAGGCCGAGAACGTTCGCAATGAGATCCGGCAGGATGAATCGACGCGCGCGTTCGACAAGAAAGTACGCCAGCACCGCGAGAGGCGGTACCAGCAACTGCGGAAACGCGGCCCCTTCGGCAATTGCGAGCATCACACTCGCAATTGCGACCATTGCGTAAATGCTGAGTCGAAAGACCGTTGTGACTCGCGACACCGCTGTTCTTTCTCAGTGGAGCTCGAAAAAGGATGCCACCTGCCTCGGATCAGCCGCAATCATTTGAACGTCTCCCAGCGATTCCGCAGCCGCACGATCTGCCAGCACGGCGTTAAGGACATTCATGTCAGCCCCCGTGCGGGATGAAATCAGAATGACCCCCATCATCGCCCGTCGTTTCGCCGCGGCTTCGTCCAGAACCTTCTCGATGGGGGGGGCGGGGCTCGACTCCACGACCGCGAGAAGGTCGAGCAGACTGTCTCGAAAGGCGGCGGCCGATTCCCCCTCGAATCGGTCAACGCCGTTGCCGGCACTCAGCACACAAAGCCGGGAGTCGCGGCTCTCACGCATATGCTCGACGCAAATCGTCGCTGCTAGGCTCACCGCCAGCTCGACTCGTTCGCGCTCTTCGGTCGTCGGCCGTCGCGAACAGAAAAGGTCGAGAATCACCATCAGGTCGTGGTCGCGGCTCTGTCGATATTGGCGAACCATCAGCTGGTTGTGCCGGGCGGAGGTCCGCCAGTGAATCGCTCGCGGGTTGTCACCCCACCGGTATTCGCGAATGCGGTGGAATTCGTCGTCGAATGCTCCGCGGCGCGGCTGACGCTGCTGCACAAGGTCGGCCGCGAGGAGATGGTCGCGCTTCCAGGAGCTCGAAAGCCGGCCCAACCGGGGATAGACGACAATCTGATCGCGCTTGTCGAAGAGGAGCCCGCGCTCGACGAGCCCGAGCGGGAAGCGCGTGGTCACATGCAGCGGGCCGAACTCGTACTTTCCCCGCTGCATCAGTCGGACATGGTAGTGTCCGGTCGAGCGGGCCTTCGGCGGGACGCGTGTAAAGAGTACGCCGGTGTTCAGTCGCTCACGCGAATTCTCGATGGTGTCGGATATCGACATCAGCCAGTTGGAAATCCACCGCTTCCCGTTGGTGATTCCCAGCTCGATGACGGCCGGCTCACCCGCCATGGTGCGCGTCGGGACGCGGCGGTCGACGCTCAGCTTCTTGAGCATCGAAAAAATGATCCAGCCGTTGACGACAAACGGACCGGCCATCATCGCGAAGACGAGCATCAGCATGTTCGAGCGGCCAATCATCGAACCAATGAAAAGAACCGCCATGATGACGAGGCAGGTGATCCCCTGACGGGGAAGCATGACGGTGTGCCGGGTCCGTCGGAAGCGGCCGCCGGAAAGCGTTGAGCGGACCTCGGGAAGCTGGCGATCGATTCCCCAGAGGAGCAGGAAGACCGCGACAATCAGCCCGATGTATTTCTGTGTTGTCGACCAGCCGTCGATGACACCGGGAAACTTCCAGGCGACGAACAGGCCTCCACCGCCAAGTAGAACGGCGAGCAGCCCCGGCAGAGACTGGCCCCCCCTCAGCGTGGAATTTGCCGTGCCCAATCGGGACTCCTGGCGCGAAAGCTTTACAATTCGAAGCCGCAACGAGCCGGAAACGGGCCGTGCGGTGTCTGATTCGTCAGATCTGGAACGGGGGTATTCTACCTCTCGGAAGTTGACGGGGACAAGCAACACGTTGAATCTGCTTACGCACGACAGCGGCCAATCGCGGGATCAGAGACGACATTTCTGTTCCGTTCAGCGAAGTCGCTTCTGCCCCGCCGCGACTCTCCGTCGATTGATTGCCGCGAATGCGCGCGGCTCAGCTCTCAGAAAACCGACGAGCTGCGTCCGCGTGCAGTCGAGAAACTCCGCGGCGTTATGAAGATCGATTCCGAACCGGTCGATGACGTCGAGTGCCTCTGCCAGCAGCGTCGGGAAGTCGTCGTGCCGTTCGCTGAGGGAAATCCGGCCGTTACGGCAACGCGATTTCCAGAGCTCGCTGGGAGAGGCCGCGTCACTCCGATCCACGCGGTGTTCGATCGCGAGGTTGATTCTCAACCGCCGCAGGGCGACGCGGAGGTTTTCGTGCTGGCTGCGCCGCTCGGCTGCTTCGGCAATAATTCCGGTGGGGGCATGCTTGAGGACGACCGCGGACTCGACCTTGTTCCGATGCTGTCCGCCCGGGCCCGAGCGACGAGTCCGCTGCACCTCGCAGTGGGCGAGCAACGCTTTCTCATCGAGTGCAGCAGGGTGCGCTGCGCTCAATTCAGCAGACTTCTGCGAAGCACGTCCCCCGCCTTGTCAAAGAACGGCTGCCAGGTAATTTCCGGGCGGCCATTCTTGAGACAGTCACGCACCGAAGTGAGCGTATTCCGCGACATGTGCGGGCAGCGGTTGCAGGCGCACGTTTCGCCCGTGGAGGTCATAATTCCCGGGACGGGGATGTAGGTGTGCTGCGGCGCGATCTTTTGCAGCGGATGGATCATGTTCGCTTCGGTGGCGACGAGAAAAGTTGTCGGCTTCTCGATCGATGCGACGTACTTCCGCATCTTCTCGGTGCCGCCGATGACGTCGGTGACTTCGAGAATGTTCTGCGGGCATTCGGGATGCGCGATGACGACGCTCCCCGGATTGTTCTTCTTCGCACGCAGCAGATCCTGCAGGCTGAAAACTTCATGAACCATGCAGGAGCCCGGCCAGAGAATCATTTTGCGGCCGGTCACTTCCGACAGATAACGCCCGAGGTGCTGATCGGGGACGAAGAGAATCTCCCGATCGGCCGGAATCCGATCGATGATTTCGCGGGCGTTGCCGCTCGTTACGATCCAGTCGCACAGGCTTTTGACGGCGGCGGTTGTATTGATGTACGCGACGGTGACGACATCATGGCCGTTCGCGCGGAGTTCTTCCTGGAAGGCCTTGAGTTTGTCGTACGGGCAACTGTCGGCAAGCGAACAACCGGCGAGCAGATCGGGAATGAGGACCTTCTTGCTCGGGTTCAGAATCTTCGCGGACTCCGCCATGAAGTGGACGCCGGCAAAGACGATCGTCGATTTTGTCACGGTCGTCGCGTCGCGTGCCAGCTTCAGGCTGTCGCCGGCGAAATCCGCGACGTCCTGAATTTCACCATCGACGTAGTAGTGCGCGAGGATCGCAGCATCCTTCTCTTTCTTGAGCGATTCGATCTCGTCCATCAGATCGAGCGGATCTTCGTAAACTTCGGGCTTGCGATCCAGAACCGGGAGCGTCGACATCAGGGTTCCTCAGGGATTCACGTCTGCAACGAAAATCGCGCACAAGTCCAGGGATTGCCATCCCCGGGAATGGTTCGGCGCTGGTCTATTATACGCGCACTGCGGCCCGACTTCGATCGCATCAATTCCCGTTTTTCGCTACGCTCAACGTTCACTGCTCGAATAGCCCAGATTCTCCCGGAAAACGTGCAATGACCCGCTCGCTCGATTCGCTCCTCGATAGCCGCGACGCCGACATTCTGGATGTTGCCACCCGTTCCGCCGGCCCGGGCGGTTCACTTCCGCTGACCGAGAAAATGCTGCTGGAAAGCCCGAGCGGCGACTTGTTCGGCATGACGCAAAGTGCCGGGATGGGGTGGGATCCGAACGAATTGCTTCGCGATCAGGTGCTGATCCTCAGCACACAAGGAGGCATTCGCGGCGAGGACGGCAAACCGATCGCGCTCGGCTATCACACCGGGCACTGGGAAGTCGGGTTGTTGATGCGTGCGGCGGCCGACGAGCTCAAGTCGCTGAAACGGCTTCCGTTCGCGGCATTTGTCAGCGACCCTTGCGACGGCCGTTCGCAGGGAACGACGGCGATGATGGACAGCCTGCCGTACCGCAACGACGCCGCCATTGTTCTCAAACGACTCATTCGATCGCTCCCGCTCCGAAAAGGGATTATCGGAGTCGCCACGTGCGACAAGGGCCTCCCGGCGATGATGCTTGCACTCGCATCGCAAAAGCATTTGCCGGCGATCATCGTTCCCGGCGGAGTAACGCTCCCCGCCGTCGATGCGGAGGACGCCGGCAAGGTTCAGTCGATCGGTGCGCGATTCTCGCAGGGCGAGATCACGCTCGAGTACGCCGCCGAGATGGGATGCCGCGCCTGTGGAACGGCGGGCGGCGGCTGCCAGTTTCTCGGGACGGCTGCAACGTCGCAGGTGGTGGCGGAAGCGTGGGGAATGTCGCTGCCACACTCGGCGCTTGCCCCTTCCGGCGAGCCGATCTGGCTCGACATCGCGACGCGATCAGCCCGAGCGATGGTTGCATTGCAGGAGCAGGGGATCACACTCGGCGATATCGTCACCGAAGATTCACTGCACAACGCGATGGTAGTGCACGCCGCGTGCGGCGGGTCGACGAACCTCCTGCTGCACATCCCCGCTGTTGCATTCGAGGCCGGTCTGCGTCGTCCCGTCGTGGACGACTGGAGCCGGATCAATCGACTGGTGCCGCGGCTGGTTGATGTCCTGCCGAACGGCCCCGTCGGCCATCCGACGGTTCGATTCTTCCTCGCTGGGGGTGTGCCGGAGCTGATGCTGCATCTGCGGACACTCGGGCTGCTCAAACTCGATGCAATGACCGCCGCCGCCCGTCCGCTCGGCGACGTTCTCGACTGGTGGGAACGTTCCGAACGTCGCACCCGCCTCCGCGAACTGCTCAAGGAGCGCGACGGCGTCGAGGCCGATGACGTCATCATGTCTCCCGAGGTTGCACGAAAGAAGGGGCTCACGAGCACCGTCACTTTCCCCGTCGGAAACATCGCTCCGGAAGGTTCGGTAATCAAGAGCACGTCCATCGATCCGAGTGTGGTCGATGCGGATGGGGTCTATCGCAAGAAGGGACCAACCCGCGTCTTCACGTCGGAACGCGAAGCAATCGCCGCCATCAAGGGGAGGACCGATCGACCGATCAAGGCGGGAGACATCATCGTGCTGATGTGCCGCGGCCCGCTCGGCGCGGGGATGGAAGAGATCTACCAGATCACGTCGGCGCTCCGGTATCTGAAATGGGGGAAGGAAGTCGCGGTGATCACCGATGCGCGGTTCTCCGGCGTTTCGACAGGCGCCTGCATCGGCCACGTCGGACCGGAGGCTCTTGCCGGCGGTCCGATTGGCAAGCTGCGCGACGGCGATCTCGTCGAGATCGAAGTCGATCGCAACAACCTCACCGGCAAGATCAACTTCGTCGGCGAGAACGGCCGCGAATTC
>JBFWWA010000361.1:0-5643 GCA_050246455.1 Planctomycetaceae bacterium | reverse complement strand
GTCAAACCGCCGAGTTTCTTTTCATCGACGCCACGCTTCATCCGTGCCCGTTGAGTCGGCAATTGGCGATTACTCTAAGCAGTTTGGACTCTTCGATTTGGAGAGCTTGGTGAGCGGGCTGCATCACGCCAGTCGAACGGCTCTAGCACAGGACAGTTCACATCGAAACGTCGCGCTACCCCGCAAATAGCCCCTTGCCTTCCCATTTTCCAGCATGGTACGCTGCCACTGACAAAGCAGGATTCTCAAAGAGCACGGTTCCCAGCAGGGCTCAATCAATCATGCATGTATTTCGCCTCGCAGTACTCTATTCCGCCACGATCCTGGCCGGGACTTGCGCCCACGCAGCGGTCATTTCGTCCGCGAGCGTTGTCAATACAAGTAGTGCAAATGACGCAACCGCACCAACGATCTTCGAGACACAATCGTTTCTGCTGCCGGTTCTGAATACGAGCACAAGTTCCACGCTACAACACCGGATGGCGTTCGTGAATTCGTTTACGGCGTCCGGCGGAGCGGCGCAAGTCCACAAACGGAATGTCAATTATCAGCTCGATTTCACAGTGAACGACGTGACGAATTCCGGATTCAGTCTGGACATCGTCAGCTTCCTCTCCGGTATTTCTTCAATCGCTCAAACGTCTGAAACCGGAACCGCGTTTGCTAACGGCGCCCATTTCGCTGTCGGCGTTGACGATTCGACAGACGCCCCCGACACCTACTCGAACCTGACCTCGTTGTTTAACGACACGAACGGCGTCACCATTGTGGGTAATACTAGCGCGATCAGTGCGGTTCAGAACACTGAGACTGCCAGCTTGGGAAGTTTCGTCGGCACTACGACATTTTCTCTCCGCTTCACGACCGTTACGACGCCAACGACGAACATCCTGTTCGGCAATGGCCGTTCTGGAACAGGGCAGATTGACTATGGACTCGGAAACTTGGGTTCCATACTGTCGATCGACCCCGAAGACCTGGGGCACTTCATTACCATTACTGTGAGTTTCGACGAAATCGTTGCAGTCCCCGAACCGTCATCGGCAATATTGCTCACCTGTTCCGGCATCGCTTTCGTCTTCTATCGACGTCGCCGAACCTGACGAGTCGACAAGTCTCCGACATTGATCGACAAATGTCGCCGCGCATTGGAATTTGCGCACCTTGATTGCCCCGTTCCGCCCGCTCCGCTACTGTGGCGGATACGAATTCACGAGGCCGGAATGGGGGCATGAATGCGTATCGGGATTTTTGCCGACGCTCACGATCATGTCGACAACGTGCGCCGCGCGGTGGCGGAGTTTAACCGCGCCGGATGCGAGCTGGTCGTCTTCGCAGGCGATTTTGTAACGCCTCTCGTGGTTCCGCCGCTCCGTCGACTGAAGTGTCCTCTTCTCGCATGTTTTGGCGACGCCGACGGGAACAAGATCGGCATCCAGGGAGGCATGCGAATCGTCGGCACGCTTGCCGAGCCACCGTTCGGATTCAAAACTGCTGACGGGGTCAAGGTGCTCGTCTCTCATGTGCTTGAAGATTTGCGCGGTCACCTTGACGACTGCGACGTCGTAATCTCCGCGCATACCCACAAACCTTCGATCAAGCGCGACTCCGCCGGCCGTATCTTCCTCAACCCCGGCGAGGCAGGTGGCTGGATGTTCCGCAAACCGTCGATCCTCATCCTGGAAACCGATCCGCTCGACGCGCACCTCATCTCGCTCCCGGAGCCGGAACCGGTCCCGACAATCGACGATTGAGGGAATAAAACACTCAGCACTCCTGACGAAAGAAACACGAAGCACGAAGCACTGATTGGAGCCCGCCGACTTCATTCGGGCGTCAGGGCCTGGTACGTCTTTCGTCATTCGTGCTTCGCACTTTCCCGCGCAGATTGCCCACAGCTCAAGGTCGCTTTTCCCCCGTGAATTACAGTATGATCCGGTCTGGCGGTCCCGGAGCCGGGGCCAATGCGGACCATGAGCGCTGCAGGGACGAAAAGTCAGATCATGGCGGACAAATCGAAGAACGGGTACTGGGTCGGTTTCGATCTCGGCGGCACCAAAATGCTCGCCGCGGTCTTCGATTCCTCCTTCAAGCCCCTCGTTCGGAAACGGAAGAAAACGCGCGGGTTCGAGGGAGAGAAGGCGGGGCTCGAACGGATCGTCGAAACGATTCGCGACGCCCTTGATGAGGCGAAGGTCGATCCATCAAAGCTCAACGGCATCGGCATTGGCTGCCCTGGCCCGCTCGACCTCGACAAGGGGATCATTCTCGACGCGCCGAACCTGGGCTGGACCAATGTGCCGGTGAAGTCGACGCTCGAAAAAGAGTTCCGCTGCCCGACCTTCATCGCGAACGACGTTGATGCCGGAGTTTACGGCGAGAACCAGTTCGGGGCTGCGAAGTCGGCACGCTGCGTGGTCGGGATTTTTCCGGGGACCGGCATCGGCGGCGGCTGCGTCTATGAAGGCCGGATCATGCGGGGCAAAAAGAGCTCCTGCATGGAGATCGGCCACATTCAGGTCATTCCCGACGGACCGCGCTGCGGCTGCGGACTGCGCGGTTGCCTGGAAGCGGTCGCAAGCCGGCTGGCGATTTCGGCCCAGGCGGCGCAGGCGGCCCACCGCGGTCAGGCGGAGCATCTGCGTGCAATCATCGGTACGGATCTCTCCGATATTCGCAGCGGCGCTCTCGCTGAAGCGATCGCGGAAGGAGACGAGGTGGTCGAACTCATCGTACGCGACGCGTCGCGTCATATTGGCGTGGCTCTCGCGGGGGTCGTGCATCTCCTTTCGCCGGATTACGTCGTGCTCGGCGGCGGGCTCGTCGAAGCGATGCCGAAGATCATCGTGCAAACGGTGACTGCAACGGCGCGCGATCATGTGCTTCCGTCGTTCCGCGATTCCTTCAAAGTGGTGGCAGCAGAACTCGGCGACGACGCCACCGCCATGGGAGCGGCGGCATGGGCCAAGGAGTCGCTGTCGCAGAAACGTTGATTTCACGAAATCTTAACAGTGCAAATGTATAACGCCGTCGCCTTCCGGCGGAGGCGGAATCACAATCCAGGTTGTGTCGCAACCGATCGAGGACATTGACGAACGAGCGATTATGGACGCAGTCACGCGAGACAAGCCCGAAGTGGCGATCACCGATTCGACGCGGTCATCGCGGCCGGTCGCGGTGATCGACATCGGGACGAGTTCGATCCGCATGGCGATTGCCGAGATCTCGCCAACCGGCGACGTGCGCCCGCTCGAAACACTCTCGCAGGCGGTCCCCCTCGGGAAAGACACCTTCACCGGCGGAGCAATCGAAAAATCGACGATTGAAGACTGCGTCGAAGTCCTCAAGAGCTACCGTCGCGTTCTGCACGAGTACCAGATTGATCGCGAAGATCAGATTCGTGCCGTCGCAACCAGCGCCGTCCGCGAGGCGGTCAATAAACTCGCCTTTCTCGATCGCGTTTACATCGCCACAGGCATCCAGGTCGAGCCCATCGATGAAGCGGAAGTGAATCGAATCACTTACCTGGGAATCGAGCCGTTTCTGCAGTCGCACCCCGCACTTTCGTCCGGCAGCGCCATTGTCACGGAAGTGGGCGGCGGAAGCACGGAAGTTCTCGTCATGCAGAGCGGCAACATCGCGTATTCGCACACGTACCGGCTCGGGTCGCTGCGGCTTCGAGAAACGCTGCAGGCATTCCGCGCGCCGACGGTAAAGCTCCGCACAATTATGGAGAGCCAGATCGAACGGACGGTCGAGCAGATTCTCGAACACCTTCCGCACGACACTTCCGTCGAGATGATCGCGCTGGGGGGGGATGTCCGTTTCGCCGCTGCTCAGCTCCTGCCGAAATGGGATACCGACAATCTCGGGAAGCTGCGCGTCTCGGCTCTCGAGAGTTTCACCAACAAGATTCTGCCTCTCTCGGTCGACAAGCTCGTCCAGAAGCATCACCTCTCGTTCACGGATGCGGAAACGCTCGGCCCCGCGCTGCTTGCATACGTCATGATTGCGCGGGCGATGAAGCTTGAGCACATCTACATTACGAACGTCAACCTGCGCGACGGCCTGCTGAAGGAGATGGCAAGCCGCGGCGTGTGGACGGAAGCGTTCAGCAATCAGATCGTCCGCTCGGCCGTCGACCTCGGCCGGAAGTTCAACTTCGATGAGCCGCACTGCATGCACGTCGCGCATCTCTCGCGGCTGCTCTTTCATGAGCTGCAACCGGAGCACGGGCTCGAAGCACGCTATGAGATGATCCTGTACATTGCGGCCGTCCTGCACGAAATCGGGCTCTTTGTTTCGGCTGCCAGCCATCACAAGCACACGCAGTACCTGGTCGTCAACAGCGAGCTGTTCGGACTGACCAAAAAGGACGTGCGGCTCGTTGCGCTTGTGGCCCGGTATCATCGGCGTGCCTCGCCGAAACCGACGCATCAGTCGTACGCGACGCTCGACCGTGAAAGCCGTGTTGCCGTCTCGAAGCTCGCTGCAATTCTGCGCGTCGCCGATTCCCTGGAGCGGTCGCACAGCCAGCGGATCAACAATATCCGCTGCGAGCGCGAAGATGGCCGACTGGTAATTTCCGTCCCACAAGTGGACGACCTCTCTCTCGAGCAGATTGCGCTCAAGCAGAAAGGGGCGTTGTTCGAAGAGACATTTGGATTGAAGGTGCTGCTGCGGCAGGCACGAGGTTAAAAGGATACCGGCATGGGCGATGCCCCTTCGCGATATATCAACCGAGAGCTGAGCTGGCTCGAGTTCAACTCGCGCGTGCTTGACGAGGCGCGTGCCGAATCGATTCCGCTGCTGGAACGTCTCAAGTTCCTGGCAATTACTGCGTCGAATCTTGATGAGTTCTTCATGGTGCGCGTCGGTGGCCTGCAGCTTCTGTCGCGGCAGGGAAACACGAAGCCCGACCCAGCCGGAATGACTCCCGATGAGCAATTAAGCGCGATCAGCGTCCGCACGCACCGCATGACGGCCGACCAGTATGCCTGCTATCTCAGCGAGCTGGAGCCCGGGCTGTCGGCAGCGGGAATTCGGCGGGTTCGCACGGCGGAACTCAGCGAACGACAGAAGAAGTTTCTCGAACAGGCGTTCAACGAGGAAATCTCTGCGGTTCTCACGCCGATGGCAGTCAGCACCGCGGCGGCGTTTCCCCTGCTGCAGAACCAGACGCTCAATATCTGCGTCCGGCTGGCTCCCGCCCCTGATGGCGATGGCCCCCGCTTCGCCATCATTCCGTTCGGCCGCTCGACGTCGCGAATCATCACGCTCCCCTCCGACGGCGGATACTCGTACATCCTGCTCGAAGACGTCGTCAGCATGTACGGCACGAATTTCTTTCCGGGAGAAGCGGTTCAGGAACTGGTTCCCTTCCGAATTACGCGGAACGCCGACCTGAGCATTCGAGAGGACCTCGCATCCGACCTCCTCGAGGAAATGGAAGAAATTCTCGACGCACGGAAGGAAGGCAACTGCGTCCGGCTGGAAATCGCCGATCATGCCTCCAAGGAACTGCAGCATTTTCTCGAAAGCGCACTGCATGTTCGGTCCGATGAAGTCTATTCGTCACCGGGCCCGCTCGATCTCGCCTCGTTCATGCGGCTCACTGATCTGCAGGGTTTCGACAACCTGAAA
>JBFWWA010000360.1:0-5648 GCA_050246455.1 Planctomycetaceae bacterium | reverse complement strand
ACTCCGGGATAGACGATGTTGAGACTTTCGATCACGTCACGTTCGAGATCGGAGAGTGCAATGCTTTCCCACAGACTCTCTTGTTCAGAAATAGTGAGACCGTTCGGCCCGACGCAGACGCACGGAGTCGCGAGATCTAAAAAGCTCCTCGGTTGGTATTGCCAGCGTTGGAAATGAGAGGCGAAATCCTGGTCCAGGCGAAATGTTCGCTTCGAGCCGCCGATTTTCAACGTGATTGCTGGCGTCAGTTCAGAACCGGTCGAAAGGTCTGGGTTCTCAGGCGGAACAAGTTGCTCCTCGCCACCTTCTGCGACCTGTGGTTCAAGCCATTCAATCCCAATGCTGAGCGTGCTATCAGGTGCATTGAATGGCCCGATGCTGACGGGTTCGGTGATCTTGCGAAGCGGCGGGTATCCGTGGAAGAGGTGTTGAATCGCCGGCCCCTCTTTCGACGCCGCCAACCGAAGGTCGGCATCACGGTCGAATCGGTCGTCTCGCGAGTCGAGAATGTCCAAAAGAACTTGTGGAGCGCCCAGGTTGGCATAAAGACGGATTGCTTCCAAGATCGTCGATTTTCCAACGTTATTGCGGCCCACGATCAGATTGATCTGGCCCAACTTTTGAATGTGGAGGTATTCAAAGGTTCGAAATCGCTGGATTTCGAGGCTGCTTAGTAGCATGAGAAACACTCCTGATCGTTCATGCAGGCTCCGTGGTCATCGCCAAGAGTGCCTTGCAGTCGTAAATGGCGTTCAGCGCCCGAAAGGTCCGGCCGACGAACTGGTTGGCCGATGTCGCTGACTTTGCTCTGTCGTGTTTCATCCCAGCACCTCTTCTCGAACTTCGATCGGGTGATAAACGAGGCGATAGGTTGCCGGGTGGAGAATAATTAGTCCGTCATTCTTCATGTCCAGCAGTTTCTGGCCTGGAAGTTCCAAGGGGCTGCCGTCAGCGTTTGTCATGAGCAAGGTGTGAGTGTCAGGACTTCTGCGAAATGCTTCCCACACGTCGGCTCCAATCTGAAGAGGCTCCTGCGTAATGCAGTGTTCTTTCACGAAAATGCACTTCAGCAATTCTCCTGCAGGCGAGTACATCTCCCAGGGAAACGTCATACCCTGCCCTCGTTGAAGCCAGCGCCCGTCGGGGTGGAAGTATCGCTCTACGTTTGCCTCTCTCTTGAACCCTTCAACTTCGGCGTAGCGATCCACCAATGTCTTGGATTTCGGGCGAGGTGCAGGATTGCGAGTCGGTGCTGGTCGGGCATCTGGTTCTGGTTCGTCAGAATCATCGAAGCCATCTTGCGGCATGGCTGATTCTTCTGAATCGGCCTCCGCATCGGAACTCTGTACCTCGGCTTCTTCCGGGAAGTTGTCGTTTGCGTGCTCAGGATCGTCGTTGTCTGGTGATTCAACTGCTTCCGTGGGGACCGGTGAACCGATTTCGCCTGGGGTAGATTCTTCCAGCTCCGCCAGCGTGAAGTTCTGCTCAAGGTATTCGGCGACATGCTCTGGGGATCGGTCGATACAGAACTTGATCGCATCCTCGATTTCTGGATCGTCGAATGGACGGGACAGCTCCCTTGCAATCTGACGCAACAATCGCGTGATCGGCCGATCAACGACGAAGAGCGTCAGACCGTCCCAAAGAACATCGTTCGGCCTGGCGGTCCCTGCCGGTGTTCCGTCGAGGTAGGGCACTGTTTCAAGAGCGGTCGTATTCTGCCATGCGGTCCGTGCAAGGCGGCTGGCACAATCGCGAATGCGCGCCGTCTCTTCTTTAGATTCTGTCACGATTCGATACAGGCCAGCTCCGAACGCACGCAGCCAAGGTTTGACAACAGGCTCGTCCGCTGAGAACAGATTGGTCTGAACCCGTTCTTGCAAGCAGCTCGCAAGGCTGGGGAGATCGGAAAACGGCTCGTCATGAACAGCGTCGGCGGTAAGACGTTGAAAATCTGCAACCTGCTTCTTGATAGCTGGAAAGAGATGTCCCCATGCGCTCAAGGAATGCATGGAAATCGAATAACGCAGGTTTTCAATGTTGGTCCATTCGCCTTCGAGATTCAGCCAACAGCCGCAGTCAAACCAGATTCGGTGTGCGTGCCGGGGGAGCAGTTCTTTGACTCGGCGAATCACTTCAGGCGCAAGTTTCTGGTCCTGCGGCAGCTTTTGAAGCCACGCGACGACGAGTTCGAGAGTGGGCCGATCTTTGACGTCGATTTTTTGCCAGATTGTCAGTGGGCGAAGTGCTTCATGCACAATCGCAGCACCAGGAACATCGTGGTCGTCGGGCGACAGGAATACCTCGTCGGCTTTGGCCCATGTCCCGTCGGTGGTGAGAATGAGGCTTTGCGTGTGAAAGGCACTTTTGATCTTCTGAAATTCATCGGTTGAGCACTTCGGAAGCATGGCATCCAGCCGATGGCACCACTTCTGAACCTCAAAGACCGGAGGATTCACGATCGTTGCCAGGGCCATGAGCCGATCAATCAGGCGGTCCGGCCCGGTCGGCGTACCCCGCACGCCGAGCCGGGAGAGAAGCGGACGGGCAGCTTCCGTGTCCAAGTCAGCTTTGACGAATGGCTCGATATCCAGGAGCGATTCGGTTTCTGGCGTCCGGCGGAGAAGATCAACCGGCTGACGAGTCTTGCCCCACGTATCTGGCAAGCACTCTCGTTGCCGCAACTTGACAATCCAAGCCGGCAGCAACCCTTGTGCGTCCAGGACGCGGCGGGAACGTGAGGTCGCCACTTGTAGCATTCGAGCAGTGAGGGCATTCGACCAGAAGGTCGGAGGCTGCTCGACGATTCGCTGAACGAGCTTGCTCCAGATCTGCTCATCCGATCGTGCAAGCGTTTCCCAGTACCGCCAATGCTCCTCCGAAAAATCCCAGTCTTCAATGACGAAATGCGATGTGACGTATGGAAAACCGACATTTCCATTGTGTCCACGCTGCTTCAGCAGCTTCGTCAACTCCGGCTTTCCGTAAAACTCCTTGCTGTACTGCACCAACGGAATGAACCCAAGCAATCCGCTGCGTCCTGATGTAAGCCACTGCTGCCATTCCTCAGCCGTGCAAGAACGGAAGCTTGCCCAGTAGTCTTCATGCAGCACATGTTGTATACACCAGTTTTCGCTTGCGAATGTGTCGAAGTCGAGTCGCGAGTCAGCGATCAGCGGCGACACCTGCGCTCGTGATGAGCGAGTACCGGCAAGGGTGACAAACTCGAAATTGACCGATGCCTGCACGGAGAGAGCCGCAGAGATCTGAGCAAGACGGACGCAGTCTTCGATCTCAACTTCTTCCTGATCGAAGAACGACGATGCAACCTGTTCAATCACCTTTGTCGCGTCGCTGCTGTCTCCAAGGCCGATCGCCTGAAGTGTGCGCTCGGCGGCTTGGACCTGCTCAGCCAGTTCCTCGTCATCGCTCGCGTCCGCAGCACGCCGCTGCTCGGCCAGGAAGCGGGGCCAATTCGGGTTCATGACCAGTAGATATTTGGAGAGGAAATCCCAGTCGCTTTCCGAATGGAGGAGTTTCTTCTCGCCGAGCCGCACGACTTCCTGCGCCGAATAGAGAGTGTCCTGGGCCTGGACAGGGACGATGCGGATATCTTTCCATGACGGTGACCAGCTCGATGCGTACTTCGTTACATGCGGCATCACCGCCGCCCAAAGGCGGAGCAGTTTTCTCCATGTTTTGGGTCGCGGCAGATGGTTGTCGCGAAGTACGGCGAGAACCTCGTCGTCACCGAAGGCCGTCAAGTAACCCTGCTGCACCAGTCGGGAGCAGACTGCCGTTGTCACTTCGCTGCAAAATAACGGACGGTGTTCCGAGTCGAACAATGCCGACACCTGTTCGTCGTCCCATACATCCACGATCCAACCGGGGATTGCGATACACGAGTCCTTGGTTGCAAGGTCCCCCGAATTGGTCAGGAGAATTGGTTGGCTTTCGATTGCCTGTGAGAACGCATCAGACACGATCTCCAGGCAAGCTCCCTCAATGGAGTCGTCTGGAGGCGATGCCGGCGGCAAGAGCCGGTATGCATCAGCCCGTTCTGTGATCTGCAAGTCACGTCTGGCAAGCCATCGCAGCATCGTCTGACCGGCGAGCATGCCCGCTCGCTCCAGCAACCAGCGATTCGTCGGCGATGTTTCCGGGTCTTTGATCTTTACGCGAGCCGGATCCTGTATGAACGGGGCGTTGCAGGCAAAAGGCAGAGCAGTTTTCACTCCGGTCGGCAGTACGACGAACAATCGTCCTTCGAGGCCAATGACGATTTCGACTTTGCACGGAGGCAGTGCTCCATCCTCAGCGTCACTCAGCATTCGTTCCTGGCGGATTTCCGCGACGCACTCCGCAGGAAACTCCTCCAACGTGGAACGCACGAGGAGCACCGGTTGTTCGTCGCAGTTTGCAAGGGTAACCCACTCCGAGTCAGGAACGGGGCCGGAACCGACGGATTTCCAGACGACTTCCTCGGTGCCCAGCGTGATGTGCCGCAACGATCGGAAGAATAGCAAGGAAGCAGGGCTGTCGAGCCAAGTCGTGAGGTTTTTTGCGATCTCGACTTTGCGGTGATCGTCCTCGAACGCGACGCGGACCGTCGTCTCATGTGGAGCGTCCCAATTGGAACCAATCCAATGCGGCTGCGTGAACCGCGATCGACGAAAGGCCACCGATAACGTGGGGGTTGCGAGTTGAACTTCGTTCCCAAGGCTAAATGTGCTTTTGAACCCGATGCCCCGAAAGCCGATCGTGTGAAGTGCCCGCTTGTTCGAATAACCGAAGCGGCAAAGCGATTCAAAGTGCTGTGCCTCAAAGTCATCGCCGTTGTGGCTGAAAACAAACTCCCCATTATCGATGTTGACGTGCGCCTTTGTTGCGTCCGCGTCGTCTGCGTTCTGCAACAATTCTGAGATGACGTGCCGCGGGCTTTGCACCTGCTTGAAGAGTTGGTGCCAAGGCGCTGCCAGGTCCGGGTCGGCTTCAAGCTGATCCCAGCGATTTTGCGCACGCCGGCAGATTTCCTCGAAGTATGGCGGAGGTTGCATTAGGCTGGCTCCTGTGCCCGCTGAAGAAGCGCCTGCATGTCGTAATTGACGCTGGTTGCCTTGAAGTCTGGCTCCTGGTCAAAGGGACTGCGAATGTAACGAACTTCCGCTCGGTCTGGATCAAGCAGCACCACGGCAAGAATGAACTCGTCGGGCTTGTTGAGGCCCGTAAGAATCTCGTTCTTGGTAATCGTAACCGTGGTTGCCCCTCGAACCCGCCCTTTGACCTCGATGAAACGAAGCAATCCGGTGTCCGGGATGGATGACTCCACGTCGTAACCGAGATTCTGGTCGCTGACATTGCGAGACTTGAATCCAAGCCGCCCCTCCGTCTCCAGCACCGCTTCCATCGCCCTGCGTTCCGATTCTTCCCTGCTGAGAGCAAAAGTCGGCGGTTCCGTGTCGGCCGTACCCTGTGATTTCTTCAGCAGGCCAATGGGGACAATCAGCGCGCCGCCCAGCACAACCGGGGGAAGCGGTGAGAGCTTGCGCTCCTCGTCCACTTCCGACAGTCGCTTCTGTAACCGGCCAGCCCATTCATCTGCGGGCGCCCTAGCCTTCCCGGATGTGAGCTTGGCAGTGTCCGTGCCG
>JBFWWA010000359.1:0-5654 GCA_050246455.1 Planctomycetaceae bacterium | reverse complement strand
CTTACCTGCACATGGCGGCCGACGCCGGCATCTCGCTGGCAGTCGTCATTGCCGGGCTCGGCATCCGCTTTACCGGCTGGACCTGGATCGACCCGGTTGCAAGCCTGATGATTGCACTTGTGATCGTTGTCGGTACGTGGGAACTGCTCCGCGAATCGCTCGATCTCGCGATGCAGGCAGTCCCCAAAGGTATCGATCCTGCCGAAGTGCAGCGGACGCTGCTCGCGCTCGACGGGGTGATTGCCGTGCACGATCTGCACATCTGGGGAATGAGCACGAGCGAGAGCGCGCTGACGGTGCATCTCGTCAAGCCGACAGTTGCCGATGAGGATGCAATGCTCAACGAGGCGAAGCGCGCTCTGCACGACCGTTTCGGCATCGAGCATGTGACGATTCAGATCGAGCGCTCGTCCGACCCCGCGAACTGCAGCCAGGCATCGCATGAGGTGGTGTGAGGTCGCCGATCAGAACTCTTCGGATTCGTCGCGCTCGCCGGCGTCGGCCTGATCTTCGGAGCCGGACTCGCGCCCCGGCGCTTTGGGAGTGTGCCGAAACACCGCGACAACATCCTCGACGGGGACGACGAACAGCAGGTTGTCCGGTTCGAAATCGACCGGAATCGCTCGCTTCGGGTTGAAGAGAACCTTGTCGTATTTTCGAATCGGGAAGTCTTCGTCGTTGGCCACCTGCAGGCTGATCTCGACGACGCGACCAGTAATGGTCGGGATTTCCGCGTCGTCCGGGAGCACGATTCCCCCGCGCGTTTTCTGGCGGCTTTCATCCTTGCGAATGAGAATCCGCATTCCCAGTGGTTCAACGAATTCGGTCACGGAGAGGCCTCAGGCTTCAGTTGATCGGAGATCAGGCGCGAGAGAATTCTCCGCCGGATGTCCCAATTATACGACGGAACTCAAGGGGTGGGCGATGGGGAGAATTGTCGAAAGTCCCGAATCGCTCCGACCCGAAGCCTGAAGCCGGACAGCCTGGCGCCTGCTCAGTCGACCCGAATCTTCCGCCCGCTATGCGAAGGATTCGTGATGACCTTGAAGTGCGGCTGCGATACCGGGGCGGGTGCGTAATGCTGTCCGCTGAACGATTCCGGCTCGGCTGTCGCTGCCGGTGCGGTTGCTTCCGAAACCGTTCCCTTGCGGATTCGTTTTTCGAGCAATCCGCCGAGCATGCCGACGAGGAGAATCGGCAACAGCACGATGTTCGCTACAAGAGTGGAGCCGATGAGCGCCGCCATCAGGAGTCCGAAGCGGCTGATAACCAGCAGATCGACCGGTGCAAGCATGAGGAGCCCGAGGCCGATGGCCGAGCTTGTCTGCCACATTGCCGGGCAGCAGCGGGTGAGCGCCTGCAATGCGGCGTCTCGTCGCGACAATCCCTGTTCGAGACTGTGCTGGAACCAGGTCAGCAGATGGAGAGTGTTCCCAACGGCAATACCGAGCGCGACCGCCGCGGTGACCATCGTGCCGGGATCGGCCGACATGTTGAACCAGGACAAAAGACCGAACACCATGCCGACCGGGAGGACGTTCGGAATGATCGCGAGGAGTCCTGCGGAGGGGCTGCCCAGCAGGAACATCATTGAGATGGTGATGACGCCGAAAGTGATCGCGAAACTCTTGATGAGGCTTTGTCGGACCGCCTCTTGAGTGCGGAACGACATCGGCACCATGCCGGTGACGACGTGCCCTGCGCCGGCGTGCTTCTTGAGCGTAGATTGCGCGGTCATATCGAGATAGTTCGTCAGCGCGCCGTAATCGGTGTCTTTGAGCGACGAAACCTGCGCGGTGATACGCCACAGCTCGTCGCCGGCGGTTGAAAGTCGTTGAGGAGTGCTTCCTTCGAGCTCGCTGTGATCCTTGGCGACGGCGTAGAAGGTCTTCACGGTCTGGTCGGTCGACTCGCGGACCGCTTCTTCGACGGCGTTCGCCTGGCTGTTGAAGCGGGCCTTGCGGATGAACGCGGTTGCTCCTTCGGCCGGCGGAATGACCGTCTGGAAATCGCCGAGCGAGAACACGCCGCTGATCGCCGAATGCTTCCGGACATTGCTTTCGACTTCGCTGACGAGCTGCAATCGTTCGAGGAAGTTCAGCCGCTGCTGCGCTCCTTCATCGAACCGGAGAATCAGCTCGACCGGGGTGATGCCGGCAAGTTCCTCTTCGACGAACTGATAGTCCTTCACGATCTGCGCGTCGTCCGGAAAGAAGCGGAGGACGCGTGATTCGGTCTGCAAACCGCGGAGCCCGTAGGTTCCTGCCGCGAAGATCATCATCGATCCGACCATCACGGGAATACGGAATTTCCAGAGTCGGTCGCCGAGGCCCTTCCACTCGACCGCTTCGAATTCGATCGGAGCGGAAACGCGGGTGTGGAGGAACTGCAGGAGCGCCGGGAGGACATAGAGCACGAGCACGAGCGAAATGAGGCAACCGAGGGCGCCGTACCAGCCGAGCTGCTTCACCGGTGCCAGCGGGCTCGTCTGCAGCGACATCAGTCCGATCGCCGTGGTGAGACCGGCCCAGAGGATCGGCCGCTTCGCAAGCTTCATTGCGCGGATGACGGCATTGGAACCGTCGCTCGCTGCGGTGTGCCGCCAGTAGTTGATCACGTGAATCGCCGCCGCGATCGTAACGACCCAGAGCAGCGTCGGCAGCACAATCAGGACGGTATTCATGCTCCCGGAAGTTGCAGGGACCAGGGCAAGCGACAGAAGAATCGTGCAGGCGGAAACGGCGAAGATCAGCCCGGCCAGGCGAAGGCTGCGCAGCACCACCGCGGCGATCACAATCCCCACGATCGCCGACAACAGAATCGCCGAGCGGCGATGCATGCGGATCATCGAGTACGCCGGGTTCCAGGCGACCTTCTTCACTTCCTGATTGAGCGCCGTCTCCGCGACCGCGTGCCCCGCCAGGTGCAAGGCGTCAGCCGGAATTCCGACCTCGACCGCTGCTTCGCGAATCGACTTGAGCGCGCCGGCGCGGTCCGCCTTACCCGCCTCCGAAAGCGTCACGGAAATTGCGACCGGCGAACCCGGCACGAAAAAGCACTCGGCAATGAGCGGCTCACCCGCCGGATGTTCGGGAGTCGGCTTGCTCTTGAGTTCGAGAGCGATCGACTGAACCAGCTCGATCTGCTCGGGGTGGAACTGCATCTGCGGCCACCGCGCCGCGAAATCGACCGTCCGCGAATCCGCAATCGACGCCGCGAGCTCCGTGGCCGCGGCATCATCTGTCGATTCGGCGGCAATGGCTTCCGATTCGTCCGTCCGGTCGCTGACCATGGTCAGCGTGATGCCGAGCTTCTGTTTGACGGCGTCGCCGAGCTCGTGCGTGGTCGACAGTTTGCGGCTCTTGCCGGCATCAGTGAGGGTGAAATTCATCGGTCCGCGGCCGACCAGAAGTCCGCTGATCGAGCGAACCGCGGCAACCGGCTCGATTCCCTGCGATTTCATTTTCTCGATGATCTGGCCCGGAGTCGTCACGGTCGCGATTTGCGGCAGGCCGTTTCGATAGCGGCCGTTTTCGTCGATCGTGCCGGTGAGCTTGTGAGCGAGCCGATTAACCCGCGCGTCCCCGAGCGTGCTTCCGTCCCAGGTGATGAGGACGCGGTTATCGGAGCTGAAATGGCTGCGATACCATTCAAGCGTTTTCGCGTGCGGATCGCTGGCGGGAAGCCAGTTCTCGACGTCATTCTCCATGTCGATCCGCGTCACGGACCATACGGCCGGCGGGATCACAAAGAGAAGGATCATCAGCACCCATAAGGCCATACCGTGGCCCCACGGATCACGTCGCTCGAAGAAGTGCGTCATTTTGGCGAAGTTTTGTGCTTCAGGTGTCCGAGTGAGACCTTGCGGGCGCGCGGCATATTGGGTGAAAGCCGCGAGACTGCTCTCATCGGCTTATCGACCAGTCAGCGCATTCCTCTTTGCAACCGGTTGATCGCGCAAAGCCATTCAACCGCAAGAGTGCGGCGAGACGTTCGATGCCGCCGACCGCGCGGAATCACCCCAAGGCGGGGTTTTAGCGGGATGGGATGCGGCGGGAGTCTGCGCTGACTTTGCGGGCCGGACTCGAATCGTACGAGCTAGGCCTTCTCGGGGTCGAAACCGCGAGCGAGTTCCGCGTCCCATTCCTCGAGCAGCGGCCAATCGACAGCGCACGTGCCGAAGTCGGCCATGTGCTGATACCCTTCGAGCCGATCGATTGTCCGCTGCAACTGGGCGTTGTCCTTGCGGAAGATCGGGCCGTGGCTTGGGAGCAGCCACTTGACGTCGCTGTCCCGAATTCGCTCCAGCGAGCGGATGAAGGCGGGAAGGTCGGAGCCGTGATGGGCGTCAATATTGCCGACGCATCCGTCGCGATAGATGTTATCGCCGCAGAGGAGTAAGTCTCCGAGTCTGAAAGAGAGCTGGCCGTGCGTGTGTCCGGGGGTGTGCCAGACTTCAACCTGCTGCTTTCCAACTTTCAGAATATCTCCCTCGTCGATCGTTCTTTCGAGCTTGATCGTCGGGAGATCGATGGAGATATCCTGAGCCGAGATTTCGGCATACGTGCGGACCCGATCACCGGCGATCAGCAATTTTCTGGTTTCCGGATGTCCGACGGTTTCACCCGAGGGAAGGAGGTCCTTGGCCTTCTTGAGTCCCTGGATGTGATCGACGTCGGCATGCGTCGCGACCAGGTATTTGCAGCTCGAGAGCGGAAAATCCATCTGCCGGATCATGTCGACGATGTCGCCGACGGTGTCCTCGTAGCCGATGTCGACGAGCATCCATTCATTTTCGTCGAACACGAGATAGACGCAGCACCCGAGGCGGCGGCGCGCCTGGTAGTTCATTTCGATGACATGGGGAAAAACTTCCCTGCGCGGCAGCATGTCGCTCCTCGGTGCGGCTGGGCTCCCGTTCGGGAACCGTTCATGGAATGGGTTCGTGGACGCGGCCTGTCGACCGCGGAACGGGGACGAGATGCCGATTTCCCCGCTGGATGCATCGTATTTTAGGGTCGGTGGAAGTCAGATACAATCCACCGCGTTACGGAGCGGGAACGACGGCAGGCGTGTGCTGACCAGCCGCGATCAAAGAAAATCGACGAACACGGCGTCCGCCAGGAAGCGTCCTTCGCGCGTCAGTCGGACGTGCGAATCGACATCTTCGAGCAGGCCGAGCTCGCTGTAGCGGTTGATCGTCTCACCGGCGAGGCAGTCGATCTCATAGCCGGTGAGGGCCCGGAACTCATCTTTTTGAATGCCGTCACAACGCCGGAGGCCCAGAACAATGGCCTCGCGCGCCCGATCTTCACCAGTGAGTTCTTCCTCTTCCATGATCGGCGATTTGCCCGACGTCACCCGTTTGAGCCAGCTGATCACGCTGCGATGATTAACGGCCCGTCGGCCGTCGACATAGCTCGCTGCCCCCGGCCCGAATCCGTAGAACGGCATACCCTTCCAGTAGACTTCATTGTGCCGGCAGCGGAATCCCTTCTGCGCGAAGTTCGAGATCTCGTACTGCAACAGTCCGGCGCTCGGCAGAATCTCCATCGCCGCCGCGTACATCAACCGTTCGAGCTCCTCGCAGGTCGGCTGAAACAGTTCCCGCTCGAGGCTGCCGAAGAGTCGAGTCCCTTTTTCGTAAGTGAGCC
>JBFWWA010000358.1:0-5677 GCA_050246455.1 Planctomycetaceae bacterium | reverse complement strand
TTTGTTCTACTTCCTCAAACAGGCATCACAGGCCGCGGTTCCCTCGCCGCCACGTCGTTCACTTAGTGTTTGCATTTGCAGCCGGCCGACTTCAGGAGCTCGACCGAGGTCGCATGCTCCAGGTCGACGGCGTTCCCTTCGTCGGTATCGATGTGCACTTCGAGCTTGATGGTCTCTCCGGCTCGCACCACAAGATCTTCGAGCAGGGTGGTGCAGCCGTCGGAAACGATTCGCAGGTTCATCTTGTCGCCGTTTTCGACGTCGTAGAATTTGAGATCTTCCGGGCCCATGTGGACGTGCCGCATCGCACGAATCACTCCTGTCTTGAGCTCGACGACTCCCGCGGGCCCGACAAGAACGCAGCCGGGCGTCCCCTTGAGATCGCCGCTGATGCGGACCGGCACGTTGAGGCCGAGCGAGATCGCGTCGGTGAAGGCGAGCTCGACCTGCGAATCGCCGCGGCAGGGGCCGAGCACGCGCACGTTCGGAATCATCCGGCGGCGCGGGCCGACGATCGCAACGGTTTCTTCGGCCGCGTAGAAGCCATCCTGGTAGAGATCTTTCTGCGGAGTGAGCGCAGGCTTGCCGAACAGTGTCTGTACGTGTTCGTCGGTCAGATGCACGTGACGCGCGGAGATGTTCACGACGAGCGGATTCGGCTTCACGATCGGACTGGCGGATGCGAAGCGCCGTGTCAGAACGTCGCGCACGACGCGTTCAATCTCAGCTCGCGCGATGCTCATGCAGATTCCCCCGGTTATTTCTGAATCGCAATCTGTTGTTGTCTTCAGGAGCACAGGCATTTCTGTCTGTGCATCATCAACGCTCAGATATCCACAACCGTCAGTTCGACGCCCGCGTTCTCAATCGTCTTTCGCCATGCCGGCGTGATCTCCGAATCGGTGACAATTCGATCGACGACTTCGAGCGGACAGAGGTGGGCAAGGGCGGAGTGCCCGAGCTTGCCACTGTCGGAAACGACGATCAGTTCGTCGGCCGCGTCGATCATTTTGCGTTCCGTTTCGACGAGCAGGGCGTTGCTGTTGAACAAGCCCTTCTCGGTAATTCCTCCCACGCTCACGAACAGCCTTCGGACATGAATGTTTTCGAGTGTTGCCGCCGCCAGCGGGCCGAGCGCCACTCCCGTTTTCGGGTAGAGGTATCCGCCAATCATCACGAGTTCGATGTTCGGCTGATTGGAAAGAAGGTTGACGATCGGCAGTGAATTCGTGACGACCTGCAGCGACTTTCCGACCAGTTGCCTCGCGACTTCCAGTGTGGTGGTCCCCCCGTCGAGCAGTACCGCCTCTCCCGACTCAATCAGTCCCGCCGCGACCTGGGCAATCCGTTGCTTTTGCGGTAACGCCCGTGTCCGACGGTCCTCAAACTCGGTGAGAGAGTCTCCAACATAGGCAGCTCCCCCCCGAGTACGCCGGACCTGCCCGATTCCGTCAAGATATTCCAGATCACGTCGGACTGTGGACTCGCTGACGCCGACCTGCTCCGACAATTCTGCGAGCGACACAAATCCTTTGTTTTCAATTATTTGAAGCAGGTTTTTCCTGCGTTCGTCGAGGAGCATAACGCCAATTCCTTGCGACTCCTGAGTCTTCTCCTGCCTGATTATCTGCAATTCAAAGATAATACACAATCAAATCCAGTGAAAAAATATCATAACATGTCAAATTCTGTCATTTCTGCGCAGATTGGGTAGTGGATAAATGAATAGGTTGGAAAGGGCCGGAGCGACACGATGCCGCCAGCGACTGGGGGGAGCAACCGGACGCCGAACGAGCGTCCTTAAGAACATTGGAGCTGATCGTCGTAGCCTGCACTACGAGGACAAGCGGACGCGCTGCCCCTGGATTTCCAGCCGTCCTGACGCAAATTGTTGAATTGCATCAGGATACGCCTCGCACTCTGCTTCAAAGACGCGAGCAGCGAGTGAGTCGGGAGTGTCGTCATCGAGGACCGGAACAGTTCGTTGGGCAATGATTGGGCCGTGGTCGTACTCGTTGTCGGCGAAGTGGACAGTGCATCCACTCACCTTCGCGCCCCGTTCGAGAACTGCTTCGTGTACGTAATGGCCGTGATACCCCTTACCACAGAAAGCTGGAATCAGTGCGGGGTGTATATTCATCACCCGATAGCGGAAATCGTCCGGAACCTGAATGAGCTGGAGAAACCCGGCGAGTGTCACGAGATCGACCGTCGCTTCCCTGAGGCGGGTGAAGATCTCTTTGCTGAAATCTTCGGAGTTCGCAAACTTCGTTCGGGACACGACTTCGACGCGTAGTCCGGCATTTTCAGCACGAATGATTCCGCCACAGCCCTCTTTACTCGCAATGACAATGGAGACTTCGGCATTGAGCAAGCCAGCGTTGATTCGGTCAGTGAAGTTCCCCAGGGTGGTTCCACTTCCTGAAATCAGGACGCCGAGACGGATCGGCCGGCCGAGTGGTTTTTCGAGTGGGCGGAACGTTGCCATTGCGGCTAGTGTTGTCAGAGATTTGCAAAGGTTCAAGCTCAGAAGGATTTTACGTCAAATCGGCCCGTCAGGCGAGCGTTGACAGGAGTGCCCGTTTTACTATAATTCCGGCACTTGGCAGAACCCCACGGCGCTTCGATCGGGGTCCGACGCACAAGATCGCGTGATCAGGAATTCATAGTGAGCCGGCCAGTTCCGGCAGAGAGGATCGGCAGCCATGGGTCAGGGGGTTGTGGAGTTTACCGACGGCAGCTTTCAGGCCGATGTCATCGGCAGCAGCACTCCGGTTCTGGTCGATTTCTGGGCTCCCTGGTGCGGTCCGTGCAAGATGCTTGCGCCGACCATCGACGAGATCGCAACCGAGTTTGCCGGGAAGGTCGTTGTCGGCAAAGTGAATACCGACGAGAACCCGCAGACGGCAACCGATTACCAGATCAGCGCAATTCCGACCGTTCTCCTGTTCAAGGGGGGCAAGCCGGTTGAGAAGTTCGTCGGCGTCACACCGAAAGAACGCTTTTCTTCGGCTCTAAAGGGCCACATTTAGTCGCATTCAGTACTCGCCGTGCCGGGCGTGAATAATTCACGCTCGGCAGATTTCTCCCGCCTCCCTCTCCTACTCCTACCGCAGCTCGCCCAGGGAAAGGATTCCCGGAATGAGCGAACACGTCCATCCGGATCAGAGAACCGCCGCACCGGCTGGGCCGTTGCACAGTTCCTCCACGTATAGCCGTAGCGGCGACACCGAGCCGCACATCACGCTCTCGTCCGAGTCATACCACGGTTCGATCGAGCGACGCGTCGACCCGCCCCACGCAGCATCCCGCGCTGCTTCGGCATCCGATATCGATGGGTTCATCGATGAAGAGAACCCGGTGGCGTCGCAAGCTGCGACGTATCGAGCTGCGCGGACTGATGAGGAGCTGTTGCTTCAGGCGAGCCAGATTGCGGAGCATCTCCGATCACAATTCGCCGAACTCGACCGTCGTGAGAAATCGCTCAACGAACAGCTCTCATTGCTGGATCAGGAGCGGCGTCGCGTACGTCTCTGGGTACACCAGTTTGAAGAAGAGATCTTTGACCGGGACGAGGCGCTCAAGGCACGCGAAGCAGAGTTTACAGAGAAGCTCAAGTCCTGCGAAACGCTCGTCCGCGAGCTCGAAGAGCAGGAACGGGCGATGCTCGAGATCAGGGATCAGCTCAATTTTGACCGTTCAAACTGGCAGGAATCAGCGCTTCGCGAGATTGAGATTGAGCGAGAAGCGCTCCGCCAGACGCAGAAGGTACTTGATGCCGAGCGGAAGGCGCTCGCAGAATCGATCGAGCGCCATCGGCACGAGTATGAGGAGAATCTCCATTCCGTCCGCGAACAACTTATCGAAGAGGAGCAGCAACTTCGCAGCGGACTCGAGCGGGAGCGTGGAGAGCTGCGGGCACAACTCGCTGCCGACCTCGAACTCGAACGCTCAAACTTCGAACGCGAACGGACTGAATGGGAAGCGCTCAAATCGACCCAGCTGGCAGAGATCGGCCGAGAGAGAGAGTTCGTCGAAAGCGCAATGCAGCGTGCTGAGGCGGAGCTTTCCGCGTTCCGCGCCGGCCAGCTTGCCGAAATGGAAGAGGCGAAGCAGGAGCAGAAACGGCTGCTGGAAGCCGAGCGCGATCTGATCGATGCTCAGCGCCGCGAACAGGAAGCGAACCTGGCTGCGGGTCTGGCCGAACAGGCGGCCGATATAGAGCGCCAACGGAAGACCTACGAAGACGAGCAACTCCGGCTTCAGGCTGAAGTCGAAGAAATGCGATCCCGACTCGCGAAAGAACAGAATCTTCTCGAGAACCGTGTTCGTTTCCAGCAGGAGCATCTGCAGAAAGCGCGGCAGGATCTCGAAGCGGATCGTCAGGAAATGCGCTTCGAGCAGCAGCGCGTCCGCGAACAGCTCGAGAACGACTCCCTCGTCCTGCGGCTTCGCAGCACGCAGCTCGATCAGTTTCGCACAATTCTGGACGAGCGCGAGCTGTCGATTTCCCGCGAACAACAGATTATCGCCGAGGCACGGAGCGCCGCCGAACGTGAGCTCGATGCCGATCGTGAACGATTCCGTGCAGAAAGAGATCAGTGGGAAGAAGAACGGGCGATTCAGGAAGCGGAGCTCCGCCGTCAACAGGAATTGGTCAATCTGAATTCTGAGAATCTGGAAAGTCGAAGATTGCGGCTCGACGACCTGCGGACGGAACTGGAACAGACGCATCGGAGCACGCTCGAACTGCGTCTTGCGGTCGAGGAGACCTGGGCTCAATTGGCGCAAAGGGCAGATTTCGAGTCGGCACGTTCACGTGTCGACGAGACTCGACGCACGCTGGAAGCGCATTACCGGGAAGCGAGAGAAGGTCTCGAGCAGCTGCGGACGGAAACGAGCGAGCATCGAACAACATTTTGTCGGCAGCAGGAAGAGTTTCGCGAGGAGCGGCAGAGCCAATCAGAATGGATGCGCGCCCGCGACGAGGAACTCCGTTCGCTCGAAGAGCGATTGCGGCGAGATCGTAGCGACCTCGAAACTCGCGAGGCCGCGTGGCGTTCGCTGCGCGACCAATGGATGCACGAGAAGGCGGAAGCGGAACAGATAATCCGCGGTCTACTCGCCCAGCTTTCCGATCGGACCGACCCGACAGGCGAGGATGGACCTCGCAGTGCAGATGGATAGGGCAGCTTAATCTGCCCGGGCATCTCGTCAGGCCGCGCGACGGAAACTCTAATTCTCACGGATTGACCGTGTGCTCCGGTTCCATCAATTGCCGGGTTTGAGCCGTTGATACGGCCTCTTCATCGGCATGATCGCTTTGGCCACCGTATATCCCCTCGCGGTGTTGATCATCCGCATCGTTCCTGATGCTTTCGTTTGACAACACCTCCGTCTGACCTATGTTTGCGTGTTCGCGACGCCGAAGGTGCGCTAGCTCTCTCGGCCGAACGGACATCAACTCGGACGATACGGCGCGGCAAGGAAAGCTGGGAGCTTTGAGGGGACCTTGCCGCGCCTTTTTTTGTTTTGGCGAGATCACGATGGATCTCACCCCTCGCAATGCAGCTGCTTTGGCCGGCGGAAATGGAAAGGACGCCGCCCATGACCAAGGAGCGGCAGAGCCCGCCGCGTGCGGGATTCTCGATGTTCGAGTCGATCGTGGCCGTCAGTG
>JBFWWA010000357.1:0-5679 GCA_050246455.1 Planctomycetaceae bacterium | reverse complement strand
AATCCTGTCTGATGAACCCGACCGTCGACCCATTCGGTATGTCCGCTGTTCCGACGAAAATTCCCGGCGGTCAGTGCGGTCACCACCGAGGGGTCTGCCGGAGGATTCTGAATGGCATCCCCGTCGACGCCGTCACGAACGTACGGTGTGAATGTCTTGACCTCGGCGAAGCAGATCGTGCTCGACAGGCCGTCGAGAATGTCGGAAGTCGTGGTGTCGCTGTTGGGATAGAACGGCCCGTCGCCACCGTAACCGGTGAATGGGTCGTAGACCTGCCAGGTCCCGCCGTTGAAACCGTAGTTCACAGGATAGTGATCGCCGTCGCGGAGACGGTCATTCGGCTCGCTCGGACAAAGGTACATGGCGACGCGCTGAACGGCCACCGGCGAACCCGCAGCATAGGGAATCGAAAAGTCGATTGTCTCGTAGAGATTGGCTTGCTCGGCGTAAGGAAGGATGCGCGCCTGGATCGACCATTCTCCGCCGCCGGTCCCCGTCGGACCGTCGACACAGAAGCTGGGAGGAAAGACCTTCATCGCATCCAGGTAGTTGTGCAGCGCCAGGCCGATCTGCTTGAGGTTGTTCTTGCACTGAGTTCTGCGGGCCGCCTCCCGGGCATTCTGAACCGCCGGAAGGAGCAGAGCGATCAGAACTCCGATGATCGCCATGACGACCAGAAGTTCAATCAAGGTAAAGGCGCGCCGCGATCGGCCAAGGGGGGCAGCTGGACTCATTCCGAATTCCTCAATCATTTCGTTTTATGGATAGATGGCTCGATCCCGCGTTGACGGAGTCGGCTGTCGGTCTACTGTCGAAATGGCGCTGCTCATCGAGAGTGGGCCGCGTGGCGGTCTTCTCACTTCCGATCAAGCCGCGTCCCGAGAACCCGGTTCGTTCGCATCGATTGGCTGCGAGCGTGCTGTCAGCTTTTCAACCACAATCCGTCTTGTTGTCGGAACGGACGATTCCGCGGAAGGAGCGCGATCGTCGATTCCTCAGGAAAGTGAAAGAGAGCGAACAGTCTTATTGAAACTGAGTCTCAGTTTCAGTACGATACCGTCGCGGACCTGGGAGCTCAAGCCAACGTCAAGCCGCTTTCGCCCGATTCTGTCGAATCGCCGAATACGACCTCAAATACAGCCACCTCCCAATGGCGCGATTTCTTGAGACGAAGCCCAAATGCCTCGGAAACAATCGCCCCATGGAAAACAAACCCGAAGCCAGACCTGCCGAAATGCTCCCTGATGACCCCAAGCTCAATCCGAGCTCGAAGCTGGTAATTCCCTCGGAAGAGATCCTCAAAGGATCACGTGAAGTCCTCATTCGCCACGCCGATGTCCTCTACCGCCTTTGCCTGACAAAGAACGGGAAGCTCATCCTGCAGAAGTGACGCGGGACTGATGCGATCTAGCGGGAATAGGCGGAACTGAGGCGCGCAATCACCGCGCGCTCGAGTTCGGGATCGCGCCCGTGCGGTACCCAGCCTGAGGGTCGCGATTGCCCCACGACCAGATTGAGATCGCGCCGCAACGGAGCCGATTCCTGGAAGGTCGCGCCGCCGGTCGTGTTCGCCACGACTCCCTGCACGTCCTCAATTTCCTTGAACGCTTCAACCTGCACGAGGTGCCCCCCGTCGGCCGGAATGATGCGCACAATCAGCTTGCGACGGATCGATTGAAACGTGCTTTCGGCCCGGTTGTCGAAGCCGACGGAATCGCGATGCCACGGCTCGAGAAAGCTCGCGCCCACCTTGTACTGCGTTTCAATGTAATTATCGAACTTGTTCTCGCGCGCAACTTCGAACTGGAAATCGTGCAGCACATCGACGGCCCGCTCCCAGACAACTTCCTGGTTGGCGATGGGAACGTGCACCGGCCCCGCGACAATCGGCGCCGGCATCATCGTCGGCGGGAGCGCGCACGAAGACCCTGTTGCGAGGAACCCCGCAACGGCAAGCATGCGAATCTTCGAAATCAGTCCCATCGACATTCGCGATATCGCTTCGACGGATTACAACAGACGGAATTCGCGACGATGCGCACGCACTCGAGCGCGTGCGGCCACTGCGACTCCGACGCGGCCTGCCGACCAGGGAACGAACGTCGGAACCGGCAGCCGGAAAGGGGGCGTAGTATGCCACGAGACCCGTTTTGCCTCTAGACCATTTCCGCCCGACGCCCCCCTGCTTCACCATTCCTGCCAGATTCGCAAATCGCCCTCCTGAATTGATTTCTCCCCGGCCGGTGGTTTCCCGGAAATCGCGGGGGTAAACTCGTCGCAGGCACGTTTTCACGACCGTAATCGTCGGCAGTTCGCGACCCTCGAACCGAGAGCAGGCAACGGCTATGAGCTATTTTCCCGAGATTCCCAAAATCCCGTTCGAAGGCCCCAAGAGCCGTAATCCGCTCGCCTTCAAGCATTACAACGCCGAGGAGGTCGTCGAAGGACGCACGCTCCGAGAGCATCTCCGGTTCGCCGTCTGTTACTGGCACACCTTCCGTGGAACAGGGGCCGATCCGTTCGGCGCACCGACACTCCAGCGTCCCTGGGACGACGGGTCGGAATCGATCGACAACGCGAAGAAGCGTGTCGATGTCGCTTTTGAGTTCATTACGAAGCTCGGCGCACCCTTCTACTGCTTCCACGATCGCGACGTCGCACCCGAAGGCAAAACGCTCGCCGAGAGCAACAAGCATCTCGATGAAATCGCGAAGCATCTCAAGGCCGCGCAGCAGTCGTCCGGCGTGAAGCTCCTCTGGGGTACGGCCAATCTCTTCTCGCACCCGCGCTACATGCACGGCGCCGCCACGAGCCCGAACGCCGACGTTTTTGCCTATGCAGCAGCGCAGGTGAAGAAGGCGATGGAAGTGACCCACGAGCTCGGCGGCGAGAATTACGTCTTCTGGGGCGGCCGCGAAGGGTACATGAATCTCTACAACACCAACATGAAGCGCGAGCTCGATCATCTTGCCCGATTCATGCACCTCGCGGTCGATCACGCGAAGGCGATCGGCTTCAAAGGTCAATTCCTCTTCGAGCCGAAGCCCAAGGAGCCGACCAAGCATCAGTACGACTTCGACGCCGCCGCCTGTCTCAACTTCATCCGGCAATACGGCCTCAAGGATCATGTGAAACTGAACATCGAGACGAATCACGCGACCCTCGCCGGGCACACGATGATGCACGAGCTCGAGTATGCGTCGATCCAGGGCGCGCTCGGCAGCATCGATGCGAACACCGGGGATCTACTCCTCGGATGGGATACCGACCAGTTTCCGACCGATATTTACCTCACGACGCAGTGCATGCTCGTGATTCTCAACCAGGGGGGACTCGCCCCGGGCGGCGTGAACTTCGATGCCAAAGTGCGCCGTGAAAGTTTCGAGCCGGTCGATCTCTTCCACGCTCATATCGGCGGAATGGATGCGTTCGCGCGTGGCCTCAAGATCGCCGCAAAACTCCGTGCCGACGGTGTTCTCTCGAACTTCGTCAAGAATCGTTACCGCAGCTACGACAGCGGCATCGGCAAGGAGATCGAGAATGAGCGGGCTTCGTTCGCGAGCCTCGAAAAGTACATTCTCGAAAAGGGGAATCCCGCGCCGAACGAAAGCGGCCGCCAGGAAATGATCGAGAACATCATCAACGACTATCTGTGAGAGCAGACGACCGGCTGCCGACTTCGGGCTACCGGCCAGAAACGGTACGTTGAGCGATCAGGACGCATCCGCCGAGTCCGTATCTCCGGTAGTCGGTGGTCGGTCGCCGGCAGCCGGTAGCCGCCGCGGCGGGGCGATGAAGAATGTCAACAGCACCAGCGCGCCGAAGATCGAGTAGCAGAGCGTGAAGACCCACGGCTCGGCTTCCATGAACAACAGGTCGTGCGCCCAGGTCGCGATGAAGTCGCCGCTGTAACTTTCCTCTCCCGCTTTCGCGCGGAGATCCTGCTCCCAGGTCGTCAGCGGACAGGTCACCCCCCACCAGGCTTCGAGGACGACGACCACAATTGCAATGAGATGGATGCTGCGGAACCAGATATTCCGCACCCACTCCCATTTCGCGAGAATGCCGATCAGGATCGCCAGCTGCCCGAAGAGCACGAACGCGACATACGCGAAGTGCACCACGACTACCGCATCCGCCAGAATTCGATACCAGAGCGCCATGGTTTCAGGATGCGCAACGAAGAAGGTTTATTCCCACACGACGGAAGAGGCTGCCGGCTACGGACTACCGGCGACCGGACATACGAATGCGTCCAGCAGTTCCCCCGGTCGCCGGTAGCCCGTAGCCGCTCACGAAATCATCGGCCTCGGAATGCCGCCGGGGTAGTTCGGCTCGGTCCGCCGCTTTTTCGGGATTCCCCGCTCGCCGTTCTCCTCCAAGCTGTTCGGTTTCTCTTCGGCTTGAGCTTGCTGGAATCTCGCGAACTCCGCATCGGCCGCGAACAACCCCTTGGGAAGGGCCGGCCCGCCAAGACCGAATCGTTCGCGGAGAAACGCGACCGTTTCAATCGGCAGCTCGCGGAACGAAATCCATTCGCCCCCCTGCAGAGCCGCCGCAGGTTTGCCGTTGAGATACGCGACGCGGTTTGAAGCCGTGCTCGGCACGCGCGGATGATCGGTGAGAATGCCGACGAGATTCAGCGGATCGGCCCCGCTCAGCACGACAATTTCCTCACGGGGCTTGTCGTCTTTCGTTGAATCGTCACGAAGCTTCCGCAACTCGCGAACAGTATCGCCGAGCGCGAACTGTTCCCCCGCAACTCCCGAAATGAAACGTCCACCGCGCAGCTCTCCGCGCGCTTCGAGTCGTCGGTAGACCTGCAGCAAGTCGTACCAGCTCGGAGCACCGGGCTCGCGAATGAGCAGATCGCGGAAGACGACTCCCCAGCGCCGGAGCAGCTGCCACGCCCATTGCTCTGTTCCATCCGGGGCAGGCTCCGTTTTGCCCCGGCCACTCGATTCCTCATCCGTCGGGACCGATGGCCGCCAGAGCGACCAGCGCCCCGCTCCGGCGGCTGCGCGCTTCCGCGCAATTCCGGGCCGCGCGCGGCGAGAGTTCGACCCCGCTCCCGACTTGTCGGCAATGAGTTGCCGCAATCCGCCGAATCCGTCCGCCGTCACAAGCCCGCGCGTGACGAGCTCACCAAGCGCATCCTCGAGCTGCGACGGCAGCATGCGTGTCTGCAGCGCAAGATCATTCGCGAAGAGCGCCCCTTGATCGCGCAGGAGCTCGAAGACTTCCTCTGCGGGACCGGAAAGCCGGTCGTCGTCACTGTTCTTCGGCCGGAATGCCGCGAGCCACTCGACATCGCTGCGCAGAAAGAGGGAAATCGGCGCGATGCGCGTGAGGCCGGCCATTGATCGGCCGCGATCCGGATTCTGTTTCGACGGGAAGAGCCGTCCCCAGCCGACTTCACCCGCCAGGCAGAGTTCGTCGAGCCATGCCGGTTGATACCCCTTCACGCGCGCAGCGAGGACATCGCGTTCCCACGAGATCACGGGGATGTCGATTCCCTGGAGCATGGCGACGGTTTCGAAGACACCGTTGGCCCCGCTCCGCTTTTCGTCGGGCATGAGGCCGTGATGCCGCGGGAGGAATCGCATGAAGAGATCGACCGTGACCGGCTCGATCTGCCTCCGCAAACCTTCGTGCGTCAGTCGATGACTTCGCGCGAGC
>JBFWWA010000356.1:0-5708 GCA_050246455.1 Planctomycetaceae bacterium | reverse complement strand
TGACGTTACGTTCTCTCTGGCAAAGATTCGGGCACCTTGAACAGGAGTGGAATCATGTCCGAGTATCAAACTCGTCCCGAAAGCCGCATTACCGCGTCGGCCGATAAACTGCGACGCGAGTTCGATCGCTGGCTTGAAGCGGCCTTCTCTCAGGGAGAGCGGGCCCTCGACGTCATCGGTCTTCGCGGCGACCGCCCCTGGTCGCCCGGAATCGACGTCATCGAGACTGTCGATGCCATCCTTGTCGAAGTCGAACTCCCGGGGGTCGACCCGAGCACGGTCGACATCACGCTCGTCGGCAATATGCTGACGATCAAAGGAACGGCTCCCGTCCGACCGACTCTTGAAGGTCAGGCCGTCCATCTCGTCGAGCGGAAGCACGGCTCGTTCGATCGGTCGATTCCGCTCCCCGCTCCGGCCGACCCCGAGAAAGTCTCGGCGGAAGCGTCGCTCGGCGTGCTCCATATCCGGATTGCGAAGGCGGATGCGGTGCGGCCGCGTCAGATTCGAGTAAACGCCGGCCCGACGATCTGAACCGAGCGGTCCGGAACAGCATCTGTGCGCCGTTATTCGTTCGCGCGCGACGGACTGCGCTCGGAATGCTTGCGAAACTGAATTTCTGCAGCAGGCGAACACCTCGCAGCCGGGCCTGAATTATGAATTCGGCGACCCGCGCCATATTTCCTGTGCGCGATGCGAAACTTCGCCGATCGTATCGATTGCGCCCCCTAGGCGAACCGACCGACGCTGCCGGTGTCTGGTGCATTTCCCGACTGCAACGGTCGATTCATGGGGAGTCATTTTCGCATATTTGAGTCGAATTCCGACGGTGGCGAGTTGTTCACCCATCGTCGCGATGCCGCCGCTTCGCACTGAATTTCTGTCCATATCATTGCACCCGATTACGAGCTCGAACTCGACAACGGCTTTCATTCACAAGGACGCGTCGCTTCGCTGCCATCTCCGCTTCCGGCGAACAAACGCCAGAGACGAATTCCGCCCGATTCATTGATTGAACTGAACAGTTTTGGATAGACTTGAGCCGTCCGGAAGACGGCAAGGTGGCTGCGCAACCGGTTTTTACTGACGCCAATCATCGAGCACTGCGAATGGGCCACCCCGGCTGAGCCTCCAGCCAAGGGCGCTCACGGCTCCCTTTCGATTCAGCCGCGGAGATCGTCGAGATGAAAATGCAAATTGGCCGCCGAGGTCCTTGGTTCTTGTCGGGCGGCTTGGGGTTGGTCCTGTCCGTTACATCCGTCGTGGGTGCTGCGCCACCGGAGGCGGCATCCGTCATCCCGCAGAAGCCGACGGTCGAAGCGTCCGCCGCACCGACACCGGCGACTTCCACGCCGACCCCGGTGATCCAGACTCCCCCTGCCGCCGCTCCGGCACCGGTGGACCCTCTGCTCGCGCAGGTCGAAGAAGCGATCAAGGTCACTTCGCGCCGGTATCTCGATGGAAACACGCACACGCCGTGGCAGATGGTGCACGGCCTGCTCGCTTTGCGGCAGAATTACGAGATCAAGGTCGACGGCAAGAAGGTCAACGGACTCGAATGGATCTCGAACGGTCCGGTATATCGCGGGCAGCAATGGTTCGAAAAGACCCAGTTCGGCGGTCGAGCCCAGCCTTACAACGGCACACCGTATGTCTTTGAAGGTCATCCGAACCAGTTCATCGGATATATGTCGCTGTGCAACCTTCCGATGGACCATAAGTTCAAGACACGCGGCGAAGAAACGATTACGGTCGCGGACATCATCAACAATGCAAAGATGGAAGTCCGCGACGGCGACGACAACACCTGGACTTTATGGGCGCTTGCTCATTACCTCGGCCCCGATGCTCGCTGGGTCAACCGTTACAACCAGGAGTGGAGTGTCGAGCGGCTGGTGCAGCTCGAGGTGTACAGCCAGGTCAACCGCGCTCCCTGCGGCGGATGCCACGGCCTGTTCGCCCTCGCATATGCCCGCAACGGGAAGATTCAATCGGGCGCGCCGCTGACGGGCGTCTGGATTGAAGCCGACCAGAAGGTGAAGCGGTATGTTGCCGAAGCCCGCGCGTGGCAGAACAGCAACGGGTTCTTCTCATCGAACAATTTCAAAGGCCCCGGATACACCGACGATTTCTCGAAGCGGATCAGCACATCAGGACACATCCTCGAATTCCTGATGGGAGCATTGACGCAGAAGCAGATTGAAGAGGAATGGATCCGCCGCGCCGTGGCCGCCATCTCCAAGGACCTGCTCGACCATCGAAAAGATCCTGCGGAATGCGGCGGACTTTACCACGCCGTCGACTCGCTCGTCATCTACCGCGATCGCGTGAAGCCTGCACCTGTGGCGAAGACCGAAACGAAGGCGGAAGAAAAAGCGGCCGCACCGGCCACCGTGAAGAAAGAAGAAGCGCCGAAGGGTGACAAGGCGGAGAGCAACGGTCCGGAACAGCGTTCAACGGCCAAGCCGGTCGATCCGAACGAGCCGAAACCGCTGAACGACACCACCTCGGCGCTGCCGCTGGTCGAACCCGTCGAAGAAGTTCCTGCGACGGAATAGTTCGGGTCGTCTCCCCAATTCGATACTGACGCGGGCGACGGCTCTCCCGACCGAACGTGCGCAATTCTCTTCAAGGTCGGACTCGTGAACTCGAAGACTATGCCCGAAGGGGACTCCTACGACGGCTGGGGAATCGGCGGCAATCGCGCGCCGTTCATGGAAGTGCTCGGCGCTCGTCCCACGCGGAAGGAAAAAGGGGACGTCGCCTTCGAGCTCGTTGTTGAAGAGAAGCACCTCCGCACCCTCGGAATTGTGCACGGCGGGGTGACAGCAGCCATGCTCGACACGGCGCTCGGCTTTGCGGCCGGCACCACCGCCCCTCCCGGACATCATGTCGTCACGGTCCAGCTGAGCCTCAATTACATCCGCCCCGCCTGGCTGGGTGAGAAACTGATCGCCACCGGCGAGGTCCGGCACGCGGGGAAGATGACCGCCGTCGCCCGCGGTGAACTCCGGACAAGCGAAGGGGCATTGGTCGGCTCCGGAACCGGTACGTTCATGTACCTGCCGCTTCCCGCCGACCCGGGGGCTTCGATCCCCAAACAGCCCGAAACCGAGCGATTTCCGACCCAGCCGTAGCCGCTTCGGGAACCCGCATGCGGCTCGGCGTGTCGATGGTTGAGGTTCGCTTTCTCCCGCAGTAAACTGGTCTGCTTGCCGTCGATGCACTGCCCCGGCGGCGTCCGTTTGTGGGAATGCGGCCCCGGTTTTTCGGGTCAGTTCAGCGTCAGGTCTGTTCAGCCGGCTGAACGCCCTTATCCCACACCTCTTCCGAAAGTTAATCGACCGATGCGACACGTGCTCTCGGCGCTGGTGATGAATCAACCCGGCGTCCTCGCGCATATTTCCGGAATGCTCGCCTCGCGAGCCTTCAACATCGACAGCCTGGCCGTCGGCGCGACGGAGAACCCGGACTTCTCGCGGATCACCTTCGTCGTCAACGGCGACGACAAAGTGCTCGACCAGGTCCGCAAGCAGCTCGAAAAGATTGTCACGGTCGTGAAGGTGCTCGACTTCTCCAACCAGGATTACGTCGAGCGCGACCTGATGCTGATGAAAATCAGCACCGCCAACGGCGCTCGGGCGCAGATCAAGGAGCTCGTCGAAATCTTCCGCGGGAGGATCGTCGACGTCAGCCCCGATCACGTCATGATCGAAATCTCCGGGCAGGAGAGCAAGATCGAGGCGTTCGTCGAGCTGATGCGCCCGTTCGGGATTCTCGAAATGGTCCGCACCGGACGGGTGGCCATGCTCCGCACGGATGCCTTTACCGTCGACGCACCGGCCGAACGAACCGAAACGACCAAGAAAGCGAAACGCGCCTAGTCGAGCGCGGGTCGCTCCGCTGCCCTCAGTGAAACATTCCACGGTCGCAGGCCGCACTTCGCCGGCAGCGATCTTTTCAGAACGCTCTCCCTAACGAACGAGAACGAATCATGCCCGCGAAAGTGTATTACGAAGACGATGCCGATCTGTCGCTCCTCAAGAACAAGACCATTGCCATCCTCGGCTATGGCAGCCAGGGGCATGCCCAGGCACAGAACCTGAAAGACAGCGGCCTCAACGTCATCGTCGGGCAGCGCAAGGGTGGACCAAACTACGACCTTGCCGTCAGCCACGGCTTCAAGCCGATGTCGCTCGCCGAAGCGACGAAGGCCGGCGATCTCGTCAACATTCTTCTCCCCGACGAAGTTCAGGCCGATCTCTACCGCGAAGAGATCAAGCCGAACCTCAGCAAGGGGAACCTGCTTCTCTGCTCGCACGGCTTCAACATTCACTTCGGCCAGGTCACTCCGCCGGAAGGGGTCGACTCCGCTCTCGTCGCTCCGAAGGGCCCCGGCCATCTCGTTCGCGCTGAATACGAAAAGGGGGGCGGCGTGCCGTCACTCATCGCGATGGGCCCCGGCGCTTCCGATCAGTCGCGAAAGCTCGCCCTCGCCTATGCGAAGGGAATCGGCGGAACGCGCGGCGGCGTGATCGAAACGACCTTCGCGGAAGAGACCGAAACCGATCTCTTCGGTGAGCAGGTCGTGCTCTGCGGCGGCGTAAGCGCCCTCGTGAAGGCGGCCTTCGAAACGCTCTGCGAAGCGGGCTACCAGCCGGAGATGGCCTACTTCGAGTGCATGCATGAGCTCAAGCTCATCGTCGACCTGTTCTATCAGGGCGGCCTCAACTACATGCGGTACAGCGTCTCGAACACCGCTGAGTTCGGCGACTACACCCGCGGCCCGCGGATCGTCACCGATGAGACCAAGAAGGAAATGAAGAAGATTCTCCACGAGATCCAGACCGGCGTCTTTGCCCGCGAATGGATCCTCGAGAACAAAGCCAACCAGGCAACCTTCAAGGCCATCCGCCGCCGTGAGCGGACCCACCTCCTCGAAAAGGTCGGCCGCGAACTCCGCAGCATGATGACCTGGATCAAGGCGAAGGAAGTCTAAGCGGACTTCAGGCTACGGGCTACCGGCTACCGGCTACCGGAAAAATCGAAAATGGGCGCTCGAGTTTCGAGCGCCCGTTTTTTTACGCACTCGCTTCCCACGCGCCGCTGCGCAGCACACACTCTCCCGACGAGGCGAGGAGACTTCTATACTTCGAATGCTCGTCAATATCCTCGCGGCAAGTCGACTTGAAATTGATCGTTCGGCATCAGGCGAATGATTGCGCGTCCACCGAGACCGTTGCTTACATAGTCATCCACGGTCCCACCGAATTTGGAGTTATTCCGCTTTGCCCCGAATTCCAACTTTCCGTCGTGCTGGAAGTGCAAGATCCGTTTGATGACTCGGTCCTGCGCGATTGGACCTGTATCGATTTCAACTCCCGGCCCACGAACAACGCAACTTTCAATGACTGTTCCCGAATGATTCTCGATCTGCAGATAGTAGCGGGTTGAGACTTCAATTGCCGAGCAGAAACAGAACGCGGCGGCCGGATAATTTGCGCAAAGCAATCCGGCAACAATCAAGGCATTTTGTCTTACCTTCCGAGACGCTGCAGGATCAACTGGTTTTGTTTGACGCAAATAGAGAAGAAGCGAAACACAGCCGATCAACGACAGGAATAACCCAACGAGTATCGTGAGCATTCCTGCCAGTACCAGCCAATCCCATTCGGCCACCCGCCAAATCGCATAGGTTAAAGTGCCGA
>JBFWWA010000355.1:0-5708 GCA_050246455.1 Planctomycetaceae bacterium | reverse complement strand
TTCCTTCGGCGGATCGATCACCACGCAGCCGCACCCCTGATGGTCCCGAACGGCCCTAAGGTTCACAGCGGCCAGTCGCGCAGAATTCGTTCCGTCTCTTCGAGGTGCGTGCTCTCTTCTGCGACCATATCTTCGAGCTGAACCGCGAGCCCCTTGTCACCGAGTTCGTCGGCCTGCTTGGCGCGCTCGGTGTACCCCTTCACCGCTTGCTTCTCCGCGTCGCGCACCGCTTCGAGCATCTCGCGATTCGACTTTGCCTTCGCCACCGGCTTGGGAGTCGTCGTCGGCTCACCGCCGAGAGCCACGATCTTGTTCGCCAGGAACTGTGCATGTCCCTGTTCATCCACAACTTCCTGAAGGAAGAATTGCGACAGTTGCGGCCGGTAGGGACCGGTCGCCTTCGCGGCGTAGGTCACATATTGAATGATTGCCTGAAACTCGGCTGCCAGGTCTTCGTTCAGCTTGTCGATGAGGGCCGTCTTATCCATGTTCAGTCATCCTTTTCGAGACGCGGGGTCATCTGCGCGTGCAATGAAGTCCATTGGGATGTTGTGCGATCCGCACTCAAAGTCGCGATGCACACTCTGGGCATTCTGCGTGCCATCCCCGCAAGAATTCAATGGAGTCGAACATCCGGCAAGACCGGACCTGGAAGCCTTCCCGAGACCCGGGAACGCGGCACCCGCCTAAGTATTTGTGGTGGCCAATGTTCCGGGCTCTGGTATACTTGCGACAGCTCGAAATTCGCATCCTGCGGGGTTTCGCGACTCGTCCACGACACTCCCCGGCGGGATGGTCGATCAGGTATTTGTCCTCAGTCCGAGCGGGGAGAGCGAGCGAATGTCGCCCATCGATGAACGACTGATTCAGGCCCGCCGACAGTTCTTCGCCAGCTCGGCATGCGGACTGGGCGGAACCGCCCTCGCGTCGATGCTCTTTCAGGACGGGCTGCTGGGCGGACGGGCGGAAGCCGCGGCAATTACGGGCAAGGACGTTGCCGCCGGTGCGAATCCTCTCGCGCCGCGACAGTCGCATTTCCCCGGACGGGCGAAGGCCTGCATTTTCATTTTCCTCGAAGGGGGTCCCAGCCAGATCGACCTCTTCGATCCGAAGCCGAAACTCAAGGAACTCAATGGCCAGGCTCCGCCGGCCGACATGCTCAAGAATGTTCGCTTCGCGTTCATCAAGAAAGAAACCGCGACACTCCTCGGTTCGCCACGACGATTCACGCCGAGCGGCGAGTGCGGCATGGAACTTTCCGACCGGGTGCCGCATCTGCAAACGGTGGCCGACGATATCTGTCTCGTCCGGTCGATGCACACCGATCAGTTCAACCATCATCCCGCTCAATTGCTTCTTTGCACCGGACGACCGGTGTACGGTTCGCCGAGCGTCGGATCCTGGCTGACCTACGGACTCGGCAGCCCCTCGAAGAATCTTCCGGGCTACGTCGTGCTGACGGCGGGTCGCGGCGGCAGCGGCGGCGCATCGCTCTGGTCGAATGGTTTTCTGCCTTCGAGCTACGGCGGGGTGCTGTTCCGCAATCAGGGAGAACCGGTTCTCAACCTGAACAATCCGCCCGGACTCACTTCCGCGAGTCGTCGTCAGGTGCTTGACGCGATGGGAGATCTCAACCGCGCGCGATACGCGGCGCTCGGCGACACCGAGATTGCAAGTCGCATTTCTTCCTACGAGCTCGCATTCCGGATGCAGTCCGCTGCACCGGAGTTGATCGACCTTTCCGGCGAGACCAAGGAAACGCTCGATATGTACGGCGTCGGACGGACCGACGGCGATATGGAAGGGGTGCAGCGGATCGGCGGACCGGGTCAGTACAACGCGTTCAGCGTCAATTGCCTGCTTGCCCGCAGACTTGTGCAGCGCGGCGTGCGATTCGTCAATCTCGTCCACGCCTCATGGGATCATCACGGCGCGCTCGAGAAGTCGCTCAAATTCAATTGCGGAATGGCGGATCAGCCGGTTGCCGCTTTGATCAAAGACCTCAAGCGGCACGGCCTGCTGGACGACACTCTCGTCATTTTCGCGGGAGAGTTCGGGCGGACTCCCCTGCTCGACAATGCGAAAGGGAACGACGGGCGCGATCATCATCCGTATGCCTTCAGTCTCTGGATGGCCGGCGGCGGAACGGCCGCGGGCCGGGTCGTCGGCAAGACGGACGAACTCGGCTGGGCGCCGGTGGAAGATCCGATCCACATCAACGACTTCCACGCAACGCTGCTGCATCTCTTCGGCTTTGACCACAACAAGCTGTCGGTCCGCTTCAAGGGACTCGACGCGAAGCTGACCGACGTCGGAGAATCGCACGTCGTGCAGAAGCTGCTCGCGTAGTTGCGCACTCCCGGAAAGCTTTGGGAAGCGTCCCACGGAATGTTCCGAGAGGACGGCGATCAGCACACTCGATCAGTTCGAGATCGAAATGCCCCAACCGACGCGCGGCCGTCGATGCCAGCGCGGTCCGCGGTGATGATGGTGATAGTAGCCGAAGGATGGCCCGTAGTACGGCGGCCCCCACGGATCGTAGTGGTGAATCTCTTCGACGATCACCGGCTGCGGCCCGCTCGCCGGACGAATCGGCGGCTGCTGGAGCGCCTGGACAACCGCGGGACTCACGCCGTTGTTCTGCAGGAAGATGAGGTCGGCGGGTTGCAGCGGTCGCGCTGATCCGTTCACGCGGACGTGAGTAAGAATCACCTGCTCATCAACTCCCGACTTGGTCATTGCGACGACGTCTTCAACAGTCACGCTCCCTGCCGCAAGCCGTCGGCCGATCCGCGCTTCGATCTCCGCGCGGTTGCGGGCCTCAATGTCGTCCAGACTTTGACCAACCGCCGCACCGGTGACGGCTCCGACGCCGGCACCAATGGCGGCACCCGCGAGCGGTTCGCCGAGCGCATTACCAACAAGCGCACCAACGCCGGCACCGGTGAGTCCACCGAAGAGCGCACCGCGGTCCTGATGGTACGGCGAGGCACAGCCGGAGAAAGATGCCCCGAGCAGCAATCCCAGGGCGGCCGGCAGCAGGCATCGAGCAGGTCGGGTCAGGCCTGATCTCATGTGTACATCCGTGTACTTTTCTTGCCCCGCACGGCATGCGGAGCCCGATCGGGGTCGCGATTATTTGAATCGGACCGGTGAGGGTCAATACGAAACGGAAAGTTCCTGGAATTCCGCACCAAAGAATTTGCCCAGATCCCCTTTTCGACCTAGACCTGTACAGGAGCCTAGCAGGCGATCGCCGCATGTTAGGCAAATTGTCCGTCTTGCCCGCCGCAATACGCACAAGGCAAACCGATCGCGAGGTCGGGACGCAAAGCCACGGAACTCAGCCGTTGAGTCAGCCGGGCCGCCGAAGATTGCAACCGGTAGGAGAAGGTTGCCCGGTCATGACAGATCCGACCCAGATCATCAGCAGAATTGAACGCCTGACGGGCTTCTCGCTCGCGCGAACGAGTGCCCGCGTGCGTCAGGCTCTCGGTCTCGACAAGCTCGAACGCGAGCTCGCGAATCCGGCGCTGGCCGCGTCGAGAAAGGTGCAGCGCAAGCTCGAGCGCCTCTGCGGTTTCTCCGTCCCCCCCGCGCGCCGCCAGAAGCTGTATCGCGCGTTCGGAATCGACCAGCTCGAAGAGAGACTGCTCCTGACGACCATCACCTGGGATGGCGGCGGCACGACGACGAACTGGTCCGATGCCGCAAACTGGAGCACGAACACCGTTCCGACCGCGACGGATGATGTCGTCTTCGACGGAACTTCGCTGAAGAACGTGACCGTCAACGGGTCGAACCGGACGGTGCAGAGCCTGCAGATCACGAATGCCTACTCCGGCACTATCACGCTAGCGACAGGACTGACGGTCTCGGGCAGCTTCTCCGAGGCGGGGGGAACCTTCAACGCCGCGAATCGCGCGCTGAGGGTCAACGGAAGCGTGAACCTTTCCGGCGGATCCTTCGTCGCAAGTTCCGGAACCACCACGTTCGGCGGTTCGGTGATCGTCGCGGGTGCGGCTTTCAACGCGAACGCAGGAACGGTCGTCTTCACCGGCGGCGACAAGAGCGTGAACTCCGGCGCGGCATCGTTCAACAATGTGAGGTTCAACCTCGGCGCGGGGGGAGATCTCACCGTCGTCGGCACGATGGACGTCAACGGCAACCTCGCCATCCAGGGGAACAGAACGAGCACGCTCGCGGCAGGCAACGTGACCGTTGCCGGAAACCTCACGACGACGAACTCCGGATTCACCGGGCTGGGAACGCTGATTCTGGACGGCGCGGGCAATCAGAATTTTTCCGGAAACGGGCGCGTCGGCAATGTCACGGTCAATAAAGCCAGCGGCACGCTCACTCTGCGGAACACGATCACCGTGGACGGCAATTGGGTCCACACCGCCGGCACGGTGAATGCGGGGACGAGCACTGTCGTCTTCACCGGCGGCGACAAAACGGTGAGTGCAACCGGAATGTCGTTCAACAACGTCACACTCAATCTCGGCGCGGGGGGAGATCTCTCCGTCGTCGGCACGATGGACGTCAACGGCAACCTCGTGATTCAGGGAAGTACGACAAGCACCCTCGCCGGCGGCACAGTCACCGTCGCGAGAAACTTGACGACGACCAACACCGGATTCACCGGCGCGGGAACCGTCGTGCTCGATGGCACCGGAAACCAGAACTTCGCGGGGACCGGCAGCATCGGCAACGTCCGCATTCAGAAGTCCGCGGGGACGCTGACGCTGCAGAATACGATCACCGCGACCGGGGATTGGCAGCACGTTTCCGGAACCGTGAATGCCGGCACCAGCACCGTGATCTTTACCGGCGGTGATAAGACAGTCAGCACGAGCGGAATGGCATTCAACAACGTCACGCTCAATCTCGGCGCGGGGGGGGATCTCTCCGTCGTCGGCACGATGGACGTCAACGGCAACCTCGTGATCCAGGGAAGCACAACGAGCACTCTCGCCGGCGGCACTGTCACCGTCGCGGGCAACCTCACGACGACCAACACCGGATTCACCGGCGCGGGAACCATCGTGCTTGATGGAACCGGAAACCAGAACTTTGCGGGGACCGGCAGCATCGGCAACGTCCGAATTCAGAAATCTGCCGGGACGCTGACGCTGCAGAATACGATCACCGCGACCGGGGATTGGCAGCACGTTTCCGGAACGGTCAACGCCGGAACGAGCACGGTTGTCTTCGTCGGCGACGACAAGACAGTCAGCGCCAGCGGAATGTCGTTCAACAACGTCACGCTCAATCTCGGCGCGGGGGGCGATCTCTCCGTCGTCGGCACGATGGACGTCAACGGCAGCCTCGTGATCCAGGGAAGTACGACGAGCACTCTGGCGGCAGGCACGATCACCGCGGCGGGTGCAATCACCAACACGAATTCCGGATTCGGCGGCGCGGGAGTCATCGTCGTCGACGGAACCGGCAATCAAACTTTGAGTGCCGGGGGTGGCGCAGGTCAATTCAGCAACCTCACGATCCAGAAAACGGCCGGCACCCTCACCGCTCAAGCGGGGATCACGGTTTCCAATCTGCTCAACTTTCTGGAGGGAACGCTCGCCGTCAGCAGCACGCTCGATGTGAACGGCAACATGTCGATTCTGGGGAGCTCTGCGAAATCCCTTTCGAGCGGAACCGTGCTCGTTGCGGGGAACCTGACGACGACCGACGCCAACTTCGCG
>JBFWWA010000354.1:0-5715 GCA_050246455.1 Planctomycetaceae bacterium | reverse complement strand
CAGTCTTCGCGCGGAATGTTCGTGTGGATGGTGACGTTTTCGGGAATGGAAAGTCCCGTCAGGTTCTCGGGGGTTGCAACAACCGCGAGCTGGATCTCCGGGGTCAGTCGGAGAGCATTGAGCAGGAGCCGGTAGTCTCGCCCCTGGCTGCCGACTGCGCAGATGTATTCTCCCGGAATGAGAGGGGACCGGTCGTCGTCCGGCGGGGCCTGCACCCCCCAGTGAATCATGTCGATCTTTTCGAGGGGAATGCCGAACCGTTCGCTGTAAAGCGTCTGTTCGAACTCGGAAAAGACGACGAACCGATCGACATTCGCAAATGCACGCCGCATCAGCTTGTGGCGGATGCCGGTGGGGAGTTCCGTGAAATTGAACGAGAAGGCGAGGTGCGGAACCCGTTTCTTTCCGGCTCGGCCGCCGCTTCGAAAGAGTTCCGACCAGCAGGTAACTAGCGGGCTGTGCGTCACGAGCAAGTTGGTACCGGGGCGATTGGCGGCGCGGGCGACCTCCCGGCAGGCACGGAAGCGGGCGATACTCGGCTTCGTGATGCGCTGTTCGATCCTGCTTCGCGGCGCCGTGTTGAAAAATTCCCACGTGTGCTGCTCTCCGAGTGCGCGGCTGATCCACCGCCAGCCGGGATTCGGAATGGGTGAGCAGCAGGCGATGTGCAGCGGGCGACTCATGACGGCAGGCTCGCCTGGGCGCCGCCGGAGGCTTTGAGAGTGCGCGCCGCGCTCCAGCAGGCTGTCCAGATGTCTCGCGATTCCTGCGCGGCCGTGTGCGGCTTTTTCCGCCCGAAAATCTCGCGGAGAAGCGAAATGGAGCGCCCCGTCAACCAGAGCAGATTCGCGGTGCAGGGACCGGCCGCCCCGTAGTACTTTGCGAGATAGCGGGAACGGGCGGCGTAATAGAACTGCGGGCGGCGACGCCGCTCCCGCTCGTCGAAGTCTTCCGGCGACGCACCACCGCGAAGATGGACGACGCGCGCGGCGGGCTCGAAGGCGATTTTCCAGCCGTCGTTCCGCGCGCGGCGGCAGAAGTCGACGTCTTCGAAGTACATGAAATAGCCTTCGTCGAGCAGGCCGATCGACTCGAAGACTTCGCGCCGGACGAGCACGCACGCGAAGCTGATCCACTCGATGTTTTTTTCCTCCGTCACGTTCTCGAGGAGCACGTCGCTTGCGCGAAACGCGCGCGTGATCGGTCCTGTTTTCGCGGCGCTGATCATCTCGGACATCGGCGAGATGTAGCGAAAACAGCTCGCCTGTTGTTGCCCGTCGGACCACTCGAGGCGCGGCCCGACGACGCCGATTCGCGTCTCGCTCTGGAGCCTGTTGGCCATTTCGTCGATGGCGCCGGGGTGAACAATTGTGTCGCTGTTGAGAAGCAGGAGCGCGTCGAAAAAATTGCCTCCGCGCCCGGCCGAATTGCCCGAAAGTGCGGCACGAATTGCCAGATTGTTCCCGGCCGAAAAACCGCCGTTAGCGGGGGCGGAGAGAAAAGTGAAAAGATCGCCGAGACCGCGAGAATTGATCTGGGCTTCCAGTCGTTCGGCGGAGCCGTCTCCGGAGGCGTTGTCGACGACGAAGGCGTGTCGCCCGGGCGACTTGCGAAGTTCTCCGGTTAGCGAAATTAGGCAATCCAGGGTCATTTTCTCGGTGCGGTAATGCACGATGACCACTGCCAGCTTCACGTTCTGATCCTCTTCGTCGCGCGATTCCATCGACCCGTTGGGCGCGACAATCGCTGCAATCTTGCCGCAACCGAAATGGTAGCGGCGATGAAAGACTCGAACAATCTCGGGAGAAACATGGCATGCAAATCGCTCACCGCATTTTCCATGAGAACGGCATGGATGAAAAATGGGTGAAAGTACGGGATGTGGGTTGCATCGAAACGCCGTAAATTGCTAAATTCAGCCGCTGTTAATCTGCGGGGTGTAAAGATTTTCTATCGGTTCAGAAATCAGCGTGATCTGGAGTCTTACGAGAGCTGTGACAACTTGATCCTGCGCCCGCAGTAACACGGACGCACAGGACAAGCAGTGAAGCTTGTCTACCGCAGGAGCCAAGACAGGCTTTCGTTGCCGCTCAAAACGAGCTGGCCAGATACTTGCGGGCCCGGTCTGAACGTTCAGCCTCGATTGGATCAAAGCTAAAAGTTTAGGGAGTCGAGCCACATTATGCCTCACGATTTTCCTTCGGATGCGGCAATTGACACGTCGCAGTTTCAGGTCCAGGAATCCTGGAGAAACCTGGCAAGGGCCGGAGAAGACCAGCTACAGACGATTTTCAGCTACGAGACCGCCAAGCGCGGCTTGGACCTCGTGGTGGCCATCCCCGTGCTTGTACTGATTGCTCCGGTGCTGGCCGTCGTCGCCTTGTGCATCAAGCTGTGGGACCGCGGACCGATCTTCTTCGTTCAGAAGCGGGTCGGGGAGCGGGGACGAGAGTTCAACTGCTACAAGTTCCGCTCCATGGTCCCGAATGCCGAGAAGCTGAAGGACGCGTTGCTCTGCCAGAACGAGCATGGCGACAACCGCACCTTCAAGATGCACTGCGATCCGCGCATCACCTGGATCGGGCGGATCATTCGCAAGATGAGCATCGACGAACTGCCTCAGCTGTGGAACGTCGTCCTCGGCGACATGAGCCTGGTCGGACCTCGGCCGCCGGTTCCGAATGAGGTCAACCTCTACTCGGAAAGCGACCGTCGCCGGCTGCTCGTTCGCCCGGGCATTACCTGCATCTGGCAGGTATCGGGACGGGGCGATCTCCCCTTCTCGGAACAGGTCCGGCTGGATCTCGAATACATCGAGAACCGCAATCTTCTGCTTGATATCAAGCTGCTGGCAATGACCATTCCCGCGGTTCTCTCGGGCCGCGGCGCTTACTGAGGTCCTGCAGTTCCGCTTGCGGCGACGACCCATCGCCCGAGCCCTGATTCACGGAAACCGACCCAGCGAACTTCGATACCGGCAGGTGGACCGTCACGACCCGGACGGTGCTTCTGCCGGTATCTTTTTGCGCCCAGCTGGTTGATGGTGCACGGCGATGATCGCGGATCCATCGCCGCAAAGCGCGGCTTGTCGGGTCATCGAGCCGTCGATACGATCCCCGTATGAATTTTCTGGCTGCCGCCTCTCTGGCCGCTCTCCTGTCGTACCTCGTCGGCTCTCTGCCGTTCGGGCTGATCCTCGCGAAGCTGGTCCGCGGCATCGATATCCGCGAGCACGGCAGCAAGAACATCGGTGCGACGAACGTCGCACGCGTTGTGGGAGCGAAGTGGGGGGCCGTCGTGCTTGTGCTCGACGCTCTCAAGGGGGCGCTTCCGGTCTGGCTCATTCCGGGGTTGCTGCGTGCGTCGGATTCCCCCGGCTCTCTGCATCTCCAGGTGATCTGCGGAATCACCGCGATGCTCGGCCATATGTTTCCCCTCTGGCTCGGATTCCGGGGTGGGAAGGGGGTCGCGACGGCGGCGGGAATTGTCCTGGTGCTGGCACCCATCGCATCGGCCGTGGCCATCGGGACGTTCGGCCTTTGCTTCCTGCTCTCGCGAATCGTTTCACTGTCGTCGATTCTGGCCGTTTCGGCGTTCGCGGCGGCTCAACTCTGGCTACTGCGTCCGAATCCGTTCTCGAGCGAGACCTGGAGCCTGGCAGCCTTCAGCATCGGCGCGCCTCTGCTGATCATCTACCGGCATCGCTCGAACATTCGTCGGCTCGTCCGTGGTGAGGAGCCGAGGTTCAAACCCGGTCAAAGCGGGAAAGATGGGGAGAGTGCTGAAACGACTCGGCCGTAGCGCGTGCCCAGGGAGTGGCTGGCAAGCTGCGCGCTATGAGTGGTTGAGGGGACGGCCGGTGTTGGCGTTTTTACAATGCCCGGTGATCGAAAATGCAAAGCATCGCGCCTTCGCGATTGCCGATTCGCTCACTCCGCCCGGTCAGCAGACTTCGATTTCATTCATGAGCACGAGGTGCTCGACGGCATCGCGCGCGGCATGGGTGGCGAGCTGCTTCGCGTAGTAGGTCGGTGCGCGGCCGGTGATGACCACTTCACCTTCGACGACATCAACCCGTAAGCCTCGGATCTGTCCCCCGGTGCGCGAGCGGACATGTCGTTCGATGAGTTCCGCCAGAGACTGCGGCGATTCAAAGCAAGTGGAAAGTGACATCAGGTTCCTCCATGTGCACTAAGCGACACGCTCTATCGAGTCGCGAATCGTTGCGAGCCCGCCGCTTCTGACGGAGAGCCGGCAAAGGGTGTTTTCCGACGAAATCAGCACGAAAAGAAACCGCAATTGCTCCAAGTCTGCGAATTCTCAGCCTGGCTTTACAGCTGGCGGCAGGGGAAAAAGCGACGGCGGCATCGCGTGAATTTGCCGGAAGAACATCCATGTTTGCGCGTTGGTCTCGCGCCCTGTTTTTCTGAGGGAGGAACAGGCCTCTCTCTGTACCGGCTGCCTTCAACCGACACGACGCAAATCCGGTTTGCATCATGCTTCTGGAGAGAGGTGGCTGCGGTGAATCGTCGCATTCACTTTAGTAACGCGAGATTCAACCGTCAAACGTTTTCCCGCCAATGAACCTGAATTTGCATGAACCACGCGTCGCTTTCGATTCACCGCACCGCGTCCCTGCCTGTGACCTGTTGAATTCTCCGTTGCTGGCTATAATCCGCGAACTTTGATTCGAGGACGCTCTGGACTTCGAGTGTCGGCGTGACAAGGGACCGGTGTCGAAACCATGGATGCACGAGAAAACCAGTTTCTGAACGATCTGCTGAATTCCCCCAGCCCGTCGGGCTATGAGCGTCCGATTCAGGACGTGGTCCGCCGTTTCGCGAGCGAGTTCTCGGAGGTCCGCACCGACTGGCATGGCAATGTGATTGCTGCGGTGAATCCCGCTGGAACGCCGCGGGTCATGCTGGCCGGCCATTGCGATCAGATCGGTCTGATGGTCAAGCACATCGACGACCGGGGATTTCTCCGGGTCTCTCCCATCGGCGGCTGGGACGTGCAGATGCTCATCGGCCAGAAGCTCGACGTCTGGACGAGCGGCGGCCGCATTCCGGGTGTGATCGCTCGCAAAGCAATCCACCTGATGACTCCGGAAGAACGGAAGATTGTTCCCGAGATCAAGGATCTCTGGATCGACATCGGCGTGAAGGACGGCGACGAAGCCCGCGAGCTCGTCGCGATCGGCGATCCGGTGACTCTCGAACTCGGCCTGCGTGAAATGCGAAACGGCATTGCGAGCGCACCTGGAATGGATAACCGCGCCGGCGTCTGGGTGGTGATGAACGCCCTGGCGCGCGTCGCGAGAAAGAAACCGAAAGCGGCGGTCTTCTCCGTCTCAACCGTGCAAGAGGAGATCGGGCTTCGCGGCGCAATCACGAGCGCGTTCTCGGTCGAGCCGACCATCGGAATCGCGGTCGACGTCACCCACGCGACCGACTGCCCCTCCATTGACGAGAACCAGTTCGGACGGGTGAAGCTCGGGGCGGGGCCGGTCGTCTTTCGCGGGCCGAACATCAACCCGGTCCTGCACGAGAAGCTGGTCGATCTCGCGAAGAAGAAGCACATCCCGATTCAGCACGGCGGTCTTTCGACGCCGGCAAGCAATGACGCGGCGGTGATGCAGGTGAGCCGGGCGGGACTCGCAACCGGAATCGTCGCGATTCCCAACCGCTACATGCACAGCCCCGTGGAGATGGT